>NZ_BAAGXS010000039.1:0-34857 GCF_054779715.1 Actinophytocola sediminis
GGGAGGCGGGAGGCGGGAGGCGGGAGGCGGGAGGCGGGAATGTACAGGTCCTGCACGGCCCCGGTCACACGTGCGGGATCAGGCCGGGCACCGCGAGCAAGAAGCACCTGCGGGCCGCAGCGACGGCGGCGGCGCTGGCAGCCGCAGCTCGGCGACTGCCTCGAGACCGGCGTCGACCAGCATCCCGGCCAGTTCTCCGGACGGGTATGAGTGCCAACCCATCGAGTGCGGTCAACGGGCGTTGAAAACCACGAAGCTGGTTGCGTAGCGGGTCCGAGGCTCAGACAGTTCAATGTCCTCAACGAGCACGGCGAGGAGACGGTCGTACAGGTCTCGGATGTGGGCGAGGTCCTGCCGGCTGATGTCCTTATCCTCGTTGAACGTGAACAACTTCTCCCACTCGGGATCCCACGAGTCGGGCCGCGCCTGGCGCCTGCGGACAGACCCGCTTCGAATCTGGGCGTCCGAGCCCCAACCTGTATATACCTCGAAGCAGGCCCCCACGAAGTCCCCGTACGCGTCGAACGCTTGCTGGCTGAACAGAGGAGCGGCGGAGAAAAACATACGGTCCATGTCGCGTTTGATCTTGATCACCTCGGGCGGAGTGAGCTCCTTCCACCGGCCAACGAAGGTCAGATAGCACATCACGTCGTTGATCATCGGAGCCAGCTGCCCGTAGTAATGCAGGCGGGCCTTGATCAGCTCCTGATTGCGCCACTGGCTGGCTTCCCACAACTTGAGCCGCCGGGACAGCCGGTGACCAACGACGGCGACCACCACCGGTACGGCGACCGCGGCCAGGGTCTTGAGGACATCAAGCACGACGGACGTATCAGCCACAGCATGATCCTGGCATGAGCACCCACGAGCCTGACCACCAACGCGCCCCTGAACCGCCAAAATGCGTCACTTCCCACCGATATTGATCATGAACTTGACCGGCAAGTGCGGTCACAACACACGAACATCTGCGGTCACCCTCTGATGGACCACAGCCAGGCAGCGTGTCCGGTGCCATCGAAGTCGAGGCAGTGCCATGGAAACTGAGGCATGAGCGAGTCCCGGCGGGTGTGCCGATTGACGGACGTCGGGTGTTGGTGAGGTTGCGGATCCGTCGGATGCGCTGCCTGGTCGCAGAGTGCGCACGCCGGACGTTCCGGGAGCCGTACCAGGTCTGGTCGAGCGATACCAGCGACGCACCGTCCGGCTTGGTGAACAGATCCGCCGTGTCGTGCGTGAACTGGCTGGCAGGGCCTCTGCCCGGTTGCTGCCAGCTCTCGGGATCGCGGTCGGGCGGGACACCGCGGTGCGGGTCTTGATGGGCATCCCGTTGCCGGATCGCGCAGTGCCGCGGGTGCTGGGGATCGATGACTTCGCCCTGCGCAGGGGTTATGACTACGCCACTGTGGTGATCGACGCCGACACCGGTGCTCGGATCGACGTGCTGCCCGGGCGCGGTGCGCAGGTGGTGGCCGGTTGGCTGCGGGCCCATCCGGGAGTCGAGGTTGTGTGCCGGGATGGTTCGGCGGCGTATGCGCAGGCTGTGCGGGATGCGCTGCCGAACGCGGTCCAGGTCGCCGATCGGTGGTAGTGCGCTATGAGGCGCCTGGTCGTATCCCCGGCCCAGCCGGGAGGAACTTGGAGGGAGGTTCTTGGGTCTGCTGGCTTACCTGGAGCCGAAAGGCGAAGGGGACCACAGCATGCCAGGCAAGCAACGGACACCGTGAAGGCGTCGATGGTGGGCCGTTGTGGGACCCGCGTGATATGGCGAAAGCTGGATTGCCTGAATCCCAATTCCCGGTTGATGGATGGTCGCATCCGTCGGAAAGACGCCCGAAGCCGACGCCGCGCCCTGCCCCGGCTTGATGCCATGGCGGGGCAACCCCCAGAGCGCGGGACGATGCCCAGTGAGGGCATTCAAGGGGATGAGTGGGACGCCTACGTCACGCTGTCGTACGACCAGGACGAACATGGGATCGCCTACGGGACGCGAGTCCTATGGCGACGGAGGTCTGGTAGTAGTCGCCGGAGTCACGTCCGGCCGAGGAGGACGGGAAGGCCGTCCGCAGGGCGAAACAGACCAGGTGATCGGGCATTCGGAATCCGAGAGGTATGCGTAATGCAGAGCGCCGAAACGGTGCTGGATGTCCTGCGTGAGCGCGGCAGGCGTGGCCTGCCGCTGGATGAGTTGTATCGGCAGTTGTTCAACCCGCAGTTGTATCTGCTGGCCTACGGGCGGATCTACTCCAACAAGGGGGCGATGACGCCCGGGGCCTCCGGGGAGACCGTGGACGGCATGTCACTGGGCAAGATCGGACTGCTTCGGAAGTCTTGATCATTCGGTCATGCTCTCCACGCTGGCGGAGAAGATCCACGACAACAGGTTCCTTCGCCTGGTGCGCAACATGCTTACGGCCGGATACTTGGAAGACTGGGTCTGGAACGCGACGCTGAGCGGTGTCCCGCAAGGCGGCGTGGTCTCGCCGACCTTGTCCAACATCTATCTGCACCGGTTGGACGAGTTCGTCGAAACGGTCCTCATCCCGGAACACACCCGAGGGCGTGTTCGGAAGCAGAGCACCGAGTACGCCCGGGTGCGAGCGGCCAGAGACCGGGCGCACCAGCGCGGCGACCACGCCTTGGCGCGGGAGCTGCGCAAGCAGGTGCGCGGTATGCCCAGCGGGGATCCCCATGATCCCGGCTTCCGACGCTTGCAGTACGCCCGCTACGCCGACGACACCCTGCTCGGGTTCGCCGGGCCCAAGGCCGAGGCCGAGGAGATCAAACAGCGCCTGACGACCTTCCTGCGTGACGAACTCAAACTGGAACTGTCACAGGACAAGACGTTGATCACGCACGCTCGCACCCAGGCGGCGAAGTTCCTCGGCTACGAGATCAGCGTGCTCCACAACGACCGCAAGGTCACCCGCGGCCGTCGCAGCGCCAACGGCATCGTCAGCCTGCGGGTGCCGGAGCCGGTGATCAAGGCTAAGAAAGCCCCTTACCTGTCGCGCGGCAAACCCGAGCGCAGGCCCCATCTGATCAACGAGGACGACCACACCATCGTCAACACCTATGGGGCCGAATGGAGGGGCATCGTCCAGTACTACCTGCTGGCCGGAAACGTCCATCGTCTCTATCGACTGCATTGGGTCATGGAGACCTCACTGCTCAAGACCTTGGCCAACAAGCGCCGTTCGTCGGTGTCGAAGATGGCCAGCAAGTACGCGGCCACCATCAGCACCGCGCACGGGCCACGCAAGTGCTTCGAGGCCAGGATCGAACGCAGCGGCAGGAAGCCACTGGTCACACGGTTCTCTTGGCGGATCGGTGCGAGATCTGCAAGAACACGGACGGCATCTCGGTGCACCACGGAGTGGGCGCAACTAATGGCACGACGGCGGCGCAAGACCCTGGTGGTCTGCCGCTCCTGCCACGATGCGATCCACTCTGGACAGTCAACTCCACAACTCACGCAGTAATCACCGGAGAGCGACGTGCCGTAAAGTCGCATGCGTCGTTCGGGCTGGGGGCCGCTGGAAAAGGACCCGTGTTGCGGGCACCTCGCCGGCGGCCCACCAGTGCTCTCTGGCACGGTCTATGCGACGCCGTGAGCAAAGAGGTCGCCGCCCACAGCGCGTGCTGGGCCACGGCCACGGGACTGCGCGAGGGGAAGCGTGCCGAGACCACCCTCCAACGATGGCAACAGATCCACGCCTTGCTCGAGGCCGGAGTCGGGCTGCTGGACTGCTCACACCGCCTCGGCCTAGCGATGAACACCGTCAAGCGATACGCCGTGCGGCCACACCCGAGCGCATCCAGCGAGTTCCCAAATGCTGACCCGACCGAAGAATCTCACCGAACGGCAACACGAACGACTCAAAAGCTTGGCCGCGGCCTGTCCCGAGATGACGGCACTACCAGGCGTTGTGCGCGCTTTCGCAGCTCTGCTCTCTCCCCACAAGGACAACCTCGCCCGGTTGACGACCTAGATCACCGCCGCACGCGAGACGGACCTACCCCACCTGCACTCCTTCACCCGAGGCATCGCCCAAGACGCCGACGCCGTCATCGCCGCCATCACCCTCGAGCACCACTACGCACGCACCGAGGGCGTGCGCCAGAGCGGATCTTGAGACAGTCCCTCGGCGCGGACAAGAAGGACCTGGACGATCCTCCGTCAGCGCGGGCCGGTCAGCTGGCGCGCTCCAGGCTCGCCGGCGCACGCAGGTCCACCGCGGTCAACGCGATCACCGCTGACAGCGGCTGCGGTGCCGGCACCAGGTGCAACCGGTTCGACCCGGTCTCGTGCGCCGGCACGGCCTCGGCGCACTCACACGAGTCATCGCCGAAGCCGGCGAACCGGTAGGTGACCTCCATGATCCGGTTTCGCTCCGTCGGCCGGAAGTCTGCGAGCAGGTGCACCCCGGCCCGCTCAGCCTCGTTGACCAGCCAGCTGAGGATCTGTCCGCCGACACCGAGCGAGACCACCCGGCACGAGGTCGCCAGCAGCTTGATGTGCCAGACCCCGGGGTGGCGGTCCAGCACCACGACGCCGACCGCGCCGTAGGGGCCGAACCGGTCGGACACGGTCACCGTGAGCACCTCGTGCGCCGGGTCCGCGACCATCGCGAGCAGGGTCTCCTCGGCGTAGAACACGCCGGTGGTGTTCATCTGGGTGGTCCGGACCGTCAGCTCCTCGACCCGCCCGAGCTCCGCCTCGGCGGCCCTGCCGATCGTCAACTGGACCTCGAGCGAGCGCAGGAAATCCTGGTCCGGCCCAGGAAAGTCGGCGCGGTAGGCGTCCCGCTGGAATCCGGCCTGGTACATCTGCCGGCGACGACGGGAGTCGGTGGTGATCGTTTTCGGCGTGAACTCGGGCAGGGTGACCAGCGACGACACCTGGGCGTCCGAGTAACAGCGCACCTCGGGCAGGTTGAACTCGACCTCAGCGCGTTCCTGCGGCCGGTCGTCGATGAAGGCCACGGCTTCTGGCGCGAACCGGAGCTCGTCGGCGATCTCACGCACGGACTCGGACTTCGGCCCCCAGCCGATTTTGGGGAGCACGAAGTACTCCGCGATCCCCAACTCGGTCAGCCGAGCCATCGCGAGGTCGAAGTCGTTCTTGCTGCTGACGGACTGCAGAATGCCGCGCTCATCAAGGGTTTTGATGGTGTCAAGAACACCGTCGAAGAGGTCGACCTGATCGTCCTCGAGCAGGGTTCCGTCCCACAGCGTGTTATCCAGGTCCCAAACCAGACACTTCACCGGTGTCACCACGGGAACTCGCTCCTCACCGTTCACGGTCGGGGGGACGCGGCCGCCGAGAGCGCGTGCTCGGCAAGCAGCAGCTGGCAGGTCTCGTTGGTCCCCTCGATGATCTCCATCAGCTTGGCGTCGCGGAACGCGCGAGCGACGAGCCCGTTGTCCGCCGCGCCCCAGGACGCCAGAATCTGCACGGCGGCCGCGCTCGCGGTCGCCGCATGCCGGGCACTCGTGTACTTCGCCAGCACGCCGGCCATCACCATGTCGGGGCTTCGTGCGTCCCAGCGGTCGCTGGCGTGCTCGCAGGCCAGGGATGCGGCGCGCTCGGCGACGTACAGCTCGGCGAGCTGGCGGGCCACGAGCTGGTGCCCGGCGATCGGCTTGCCGCCCTGCTCGCGCCGTGCGGCGTGGGTGGTCGACGCCCGCAGGCAGGCCCGCAGAATCCCGACACAACCCCAGGCCACCGACATCCGTCCATAGGCCAACGCGGTGGTGACCAGCAACGCGATCGACGGCCCGCCACCACCGAGGACGTTACCGACCGGCACCCGCACCGCGGCCAACTCCACGTTCGCGTGCCCGCCGGCCCGGCAGCCGAGCGGCGTCGGGACCGGCTCGATCCGCACGCCCGCCGCGGCCGTCGGCACGACGACAGCCGCCGCGCCGTCCGCGTAGCGCCCGAACACCACCAGCAGGTCGGCGTACTGGGCCGCGGTGACCCAGCGCTTGGCACCGGTGACCACCACGGCGTCGCCGTCGTCGGTGATCTCGGTCGCGATGCCGGACAGGTCGCTGCCCGCGTCGCGTTCGGTCATGGCGACCGCGGCCAACTGCCCACCGACAAGCTCGGGCAGGAACGCGGCCCGCTGCTCGAGGTCACCGAGCCGCTGGATCGCCCACGCCGCCATCCCCTGCGAGGTCATCACACTCCGCGTGGAACTGCACAGTGCCCCGACGTAGGCGGTGAACTCGCCATTGACCTGACTACTCGCTCCGAGTCCACCGTGGACAGTCGGGACCTGGGCGCAGAGCAGGCCCCGCTTGCCGAAATCGCGCAGAACGTCGACCGGTACCGCACCCGCCGCGTCCCAGGCATCCGCCTGGTCCGCGACGGCGGCACGAACGAACTCCCGGTCAGCGTCCAAGCTGTCAGGCATCTGCCGCTGTCTCGCGGAGCCGGGTCACCAGGGCCGCCATGTTGTCCATGGTGCGGAAGTTGTCCAGCTTCAGATCCCGGCCGATGATCGAGATCTCGAAGGCGGACTCCAGGAACACGACCATCTCCATGGCCACCATGGAGGTCAGAATCCCGGCCTCGGCAAGATCCGTGTCGTGCGCGACCGCGGCGTTCGCCTTGGTCTCGACGTAGGCCCTGATCCTGGTCGCCACCTCGGAGCCGGCCACGCTGTCGACAGTCTCGTTCGTTGTCACTCGATCATCCCTCGTACTCGTAGAAGCCGGAACCGGACTTGCGGCCGAGCCGACCGGCCCGGACCTTGTCGAGCAGGTGCTCGCACGGCAGGTACTCGGTGTTTCCGAGGCGTTCGCTCAGCGCCACCAGGGCATCAGCCAGGTTGTCCAGACCGATCAGGTCGGCGGTACGCAGCGGCCCGGTTGGATGGCCAAGACACCCCGTCATCAGGGCGTCGACCTCCTCCACCGTCGCGACACCCTCCCCGACCAGCCGGGCGGCGTTGTTGATCATCGGGTGCAGCAGGCGACTGGTGACGAACCCCGGCGCGTCGCGCACCACGATCCCGCGGCGGTTCACCAGGTCCAGCAGGGACTGCACCGACTCCATGGTCCGGTCGCTGGTGCGGGGGCCACGGGCCACCTCGACCATCGTGATCAGGTACGGGGGGTTCATGAAGTGGATGCCGACCAGCTCGTCCGGTCGCTCCACCGAGGCGGCCAACTCGTCGATCGGGATACCGGAAGTGTTGGAGATCAGGACCGTGCCGGGCGCGACGAGGCCGGACACCTCGCGGAGGAGTTTGTCCTTCTGCTCGGCATGTTCACTGACGGCCTCGATGACCGCGAGCGACCCGACGCAGTCGGCGACGGCGGCGCTGGTGACCAACTCCCCCGGCACCACGCCGTCCGGCGCCGCACCGAGCAGTTGCGCGTGCCGCAACTGGCGGTCGACGGAGACGCGACCACGTGCCAGCACCGCGGGGTCGATGTCGACGAGCGTCACCGGGATCCCGTGCGCGATCATGAGCGTGGCGATGCCGGTGCCCATGACGCCCGCTCCAAGCACCGTGACCTGCTGAGTCATCCGATCTCCTTATGTCGACGAGCGCGCTACTTCTTCCTGGCCAGGGTGATGCCGTCACCCATCGGGAGCAGCACGATGTCCACGCGATCGTCCTCGTGGAGGAACTCGTTCAACGCACGGATCGCCACCGTGTTCGGGTCCTGCGCCGCCGGGTCGACAACCTGGCCGAAAAGGAGCGTGTTGTCGAAGACGACCAACCCGTTGGCGGGGAGCAGCCGCAATGCCGCCTCGTAATAGTCCCGATAGCCCGTCTTGTCGGCATCGATGAAGACGAGTTCGAACGAGTTCGGTCCGAACTCGTCGTACAGGTCGGCGAGGGTCCGCGTCCCGTCGCCGACCCGGAAATCGATGCGGTCGGCGACACCGGCGCGTTTCCAGTGGTCCTCGGCGATCGTCGCCCACCGCGAGTGGAGGTCGCAGGTGATCACCGTGCCGTCTGGCGGGATCGCGCGCGCGAGGCAGAGCGCGCTGTAGCCGGTGAAGGTACCGACGTCCACCACCCGACGCGCGCCACTGAGCCGCACCAGCAACTCCAACAACTGGCCTTCCTCGGCCATGACCATGAGCTTCTCGCCCCCGGGTAGTTCCAGGGTGAGCTCACGGAGGTCGCGGAGGACCTCGTCGTCACGCAGGGAGACCTGTCTCACATAGGACAGCAGGTCGTCAGTGACTTCGAGTTGGCTCGCCACGTCTCCTCTTTCTGTGCGAATGGGTGGCTCCCATACGTTCGCGCAACCGCACCGTCAGTAAGTGCCGTCAGTAAGTGCGAGGTCTCCGCGAATGTCGTGAGCGGAATGCGCAGGTGATCCACTTGCTCACGGATTCTAGTCCGGGCGGTCACGTCCCCGTGGTGATCGTGCTGATCGAGCGGGCCAGGGCGGGCAGGGCCTCGGGGCCGCCACTCGCGCCCGCGTAGCCGTCCGGACGGATGAGCAGGAAACCCGGCCTGCCGCGGCGGACCTCTTCGTGCTCGACCAGGTCCGGATGCGCGCTGGCCAACTCCGCGCCCCGCGCTGCCGCGTCCGCGCCGCGGGTGAGCAGTCGGAACCGGCCGGTCTCGGCCGGGCGCCAGTGGGCGGTGCGGCGACCGGCGAGCTTGTCCTTGCCGGACCGCGCACCGAACAGCACGTCCGGGTAGGTGGACCGCCAGCCGGCCATCGCCGGGGCGTACTGCCGCTCCAGCACCCCGGTCGCCCGCAACAGCCGCCACAGGGCATTGCGGACCTTGACGCCGGCCGGACCCAGCATGCCCTGCTTGGTCAGCCGCCGCGTCGCCAGCACCGTCTGCCGGATCGCGGCGAACCGCTCCGGCTCGTAGGTGTCGAGCACGACCGGGTCGAGCCGGCCCGCGATCACCCCGGCCAGCTTCCACCCGAGATTGTGCACGTCCTGCAGCCCGAGGTTGAGCCCTTGGCCGCCGGCCGGCGAATTGACATGCGCCGCGTCGCCGACCAGGAAGCACCGGCCCTTCCGCAGTGCCGTGGCCACCTTCTCGTGGGCCTGGAACACCGAGCGGGTATCCACGTCGGTGAACCGGAGGCCACCCGGCCCTCGGGTGTCCAGGATCCGCTGCACCGTCGCGGAGTCCAGCGTCTCGCCGACCGTGTCCGCATCGACGAACCCCGCGATCCGCGCCCGACCGCCGGGCAGTGGTGCCACCACCAGCACGCCGGCGCGGCGCAGGTGATAGTGCAGGTGGTCGCGGCGGAAGTCGCCCTCGATCCGACCCTCGGCGAGGATGAACTTTCCAGGATAGGTCTCGCCAGGGAACTCGATGCCGAGCTGTTGGCGCACCGTGCTGTGCGAACCGTCCGCACCGATCACCCAGTCGGCGACCAGCTCGAGCTCGGTGCCATCGGCCCGGCGCGCGGACACCGCGACACCGTCGGGCCCCGGCTCCACCTTGATCACCTCGGTGCGGCGCTCGACGGTGCCACCCAACTTCACCAGCGCGTCCTCCAGCACCGCGACGTTGGCCTCCTGCGGCAGCAGCAGCGCGGCGTTCTCCTCCCCGAGCGGGACGTCGATCGGCGTCGCGCCTTCCGAATGGAAGCTCAGCGCGCTCACCCCGACACCTCGCGAGCGAGCCTGCGACATGGCGCCGATCTCGTCGAACAGTCCCAGCGTCGGCGGCCACAGCAACACCGCCCGCGACCCTGTCCCGGCCTCGGCTTCCGCCTCCACCACGCGCACGTCGATCCCGCGCCCGCGCAGCAGGCACGCCGCGACCAGTCCGCACGGGCCGGCCCCGACGATCAGCACCGGAATCCTGTCAGCCATCGTGTTCCTCCAACTCGTCCTCGATCCACGCGCGGATGCGGTCGGCGACCCCCGGCGCGTCGTCCTCAACCACCGAGAAATGATCGCCCGGCACATCGACAGCCTGGTGCGGAAGGTCCCACGACGCCTTGGCGTCAGCGGTTCCGCCCGCCCGCACCAGCAAGGTCGGCGCGCCGATCTTCTCCGGCCGCCAGTCCTCGAGCAGCCGTAGGTAGGCACCCATGGCGGCGAGCCGACCGTCGTCGACCGGGACCCGGTCCGCCGCACGCCGCAGCATGGCCTCGATCATCGCCGGACGCACGTCACCGCGCGGCTGGTCGGCCAGCGGAAAGGTGTCGACCAGTACGACGCCGGCCACGGCGGCGCCGTCGCGCTCCAGCCGGGTGGCCACCGCGTGCGCGAGTTGACCGCCGGAGGAGTACCCGACCAACAACGCCGGCCGACCGTCGAGCTCAGCGCGCAGGGCGCCGCACACCAGGTCGACCACGCCGTCCACAGTGGACGGAACGTCGTCCTGGTCGAACCCGGGCATCGACAGCGCGAGCACGTCACGCTCACCACGCCACCCGGCGGCGATGCGGGCGAACTGGTGTGGCCCGGAGGTCGCCAGCACCGATGGCACGCACACCAACGGCATGCCGGCGGGTCCCTGCGCCAGTCGGGTCACCACGGCCCGACCGGGTGCCCTTGGCGGCAGGAAACCGGCGGCGGCGCCAAGGAACTGGAGGAACTCGTCGACCCGACCCTCGGTCCGCGCCCGGTCGAGCATCGCGGTGAGCAGGCCGGCGGGCGGCGTCGAGGACGCCGCACCCCGGTCGGGCGCCAACCTGGCCGCCAGGGCCGCCGGCGTCGGGTAGTCCAGGATCACCGACGGCGGTAGCCGCACCCCGGTCGCCGCGACGAGCCGGTTGCGCAGCTCGACGGCGGTCAGCGAGTCGAACCCGAGTGCGAGGAACTCCCGGTCCGGCGCGACCGGTTCCGCCGGGTCAAGGCCGAGCACGGCGGTGGCCTCGCCGATGACAAGGTCCAGCGGCGACCTGGTGTCGGCGAGCGCCGCGGCGGCACGCCGTTCGGGTCGGTACACGGCCTCGACGAAGCTGCCGGCGGCCACGGCGGCGCCGAACACGGGCCAGTCGAGGTCGGCCACCAGCACGGCCGGCGGCCCGCCAACGGCGTCGAGCATCGACTCCAGCGCGGTGGCCACGCGCAGACCCCGCAGCCCCCTGACGCGCAGCCTTCGCAGTCGCTCCTCGTCGTCGTCCCCCCACGGGCCCCAGGCGATCGAGGTGGCCGGCAGGCCATGCGCGCGGCGGTGCTCGGCGAGCGCGTCCAGCGACGCCGCGGACGCGGCGTAGGCCACCTGTCCGATGCCGCCGAAGGTGCCCGCGACCGAGGAGAAGACCACGAACGCGGCCAGCTCACGACCACTGGTCAGCTCGTGCAACCGCCACGCGGTCGCGACGTTCGCGTCGAGCACGGCCGCCAGTCGGTCGCCGTCGAGATCGGTGAGCGGCCCTTCGTCGTGGCGGTCGACGGCGTGCACGACGGCGGTCAGCGCCGGGTCGGCGGCGAGTTCGTCCAGCCCCCCGACGGTCACCGGCACGCCGAGGTCCTCGCCGGGGTCGTCGGTCACCAGCAGGCGCTCGACGCCAGCGGCCGCGAGATGGCGCAACAGCACGAGGTTGCCCCCGGTCACGAGCACCGCGCCGCGCGGTTCCCACGGTCGGCCACTGGGCTCCGTGTGGACCAGCCGCGGGACGAACGCGCCGGTTCGGCGGAGGGCAAGCACCCGCTCCCCCGGGTCGGCCAGCACCGAGCACAGTTGCCGCCAGCACGA
This sequence comes from Actinophytocola sediminis, assembly GCF_054779715.1. Taxonomy (NCBI): domain Bacteria; kingdom Bacillati; phylum Actinomycetota; class Actinomycetes; order Pseudonocardiales; family Pseudonocardiaceae; genus Actinophytocola; species Actinophytocola sediminis. The sequence continues at coordinate 11,661 of NZ_BAAGXS010000039.1, forward strand.
GTCGTCCGGCTCGACCGGCAGGTCGACCAGACCGGCGAACCGTTCCGGGGCCTCCACCGCGACGGTGCGCGCCACTCCCCAGACCGCGGCCCGCCACGGGTCCGGCGCGGCGTCGTCGTCCCCTGTGGACACAGCGCCGCGGGTGAGGAACCAGACCGGGGCGTCGAGTCGCCGCACCAGCGCGAGGGTGCCGGCGGCGTCGGCCTCGGACACCACTCCGGACACCGGTCCATCGACTGCGAGGCCGGCGGCGTCCGCGGCGTCTGCGATGTCCGCGGCGGCCACATCGACCACGGTGGCGCCGTGCCGAGCGAGCGCCCGGCCAAGCGCGTCGTCGCGTGCGTCGATGACCAGCCAGGTACCCGACAGCGGTCGCGGAGCCGGCGCCACGATCGGGGACCAGCGCACCCGGTACCGATCGGCGACCGCCCGCCGCGGGATCGGTGGCCAGTACCGCTCGCGCTGGAAGGCGTAGGTGGGCAGGTCGACCCCGGCCGCGCCGGGGAACAGGACCGACCAGTCGACCCGGTGTCCGCGCACGTGCAGTTCGGCGGCGGCGGCGAGGAACCGCGTGAGCCCGCCCTCGTCGCGGCGCAGCGTGCCGGTGATCAGCGGGTCGGTGCCCGCCTCGTGCGCGGTCTCGGCGATGCCCGCGGTCAGCACCGGGTGTGCGCTGACCTCGACGAAGGTCCGGTGCCCCGCGGTGAGCGCCGCGCGCACCGCGGCGTCGAACCGCACGGGCTGGCGGATGTTGCGGTACCAGTACTCGGTGTCCATCCCGGACGTGTCGAGCCGCTCGCCGGTGACCGTCGAGTACAGGGGGATGTCCGCCGGGCCAGGACGAGCATCGACGAGCGCGGCGAGCAACTCGGCGCGAATGGTCTGGACCTGCGGGCCGTGCGAGGCGTAGCCAGGCGACACCCGGCGGACCCGCACACCGGTGCGAGTGCCGGTCTCGACCAGCTCGTCCAGCGCGGTCAGCTCGCCACAGACCACCACCGACCGCGCGCCGTTGACGGCGGCGATCGCGAGCCGCGATCCCCACGGGGCGATCAACTCCGCGGTCTCCTCCGGCGACAGGGACACCGCGCTCATGTCACCCTTGCCGAACAGCGGGGCCAGTGCCGCCGCCCTGCGGGTCAGCAGCCGGGCAGCCTCGTCGAGCCCGAGCGCGCCGGCCACCACCGCGGCGGCGAACTCGCCCTGGCTGTGGCCGATTGTCGCGGCCGGCTCGACGCCGTGCGCACGCCACAGCTCGGCGAGCGACACCATGACCGCGAACGTCACCGGCTGGAGCACGTCCGCCCGGCCGAGCCGGTCCCCGCGCAGTTCCTCGAGCAACCGCCAGTCCACGTGCGGCTCGATGGCCGCGGCGCACTCGGCCATGCTGGCGGCGAACACCGGCGAGGTCGCGAGCAGCTCGTCGGCCATGCCGAGCCACTGCGTGCCGTGGCCGGGGAAGACGAACACCGGCTGCCCGGAGTGGTCGGTCGCGGTGCCGAGGACGACCCCGGGATCGGGTTCGCCGGCGGCGAGCGCGGCCACGCCCCGGCGGAGCTCATGGCCGTCGGCACCGAGCACGACCGCCCGGTGACCCAGGTTCGCGCGGCCGACGACCAGCGAATGCCCGACGTCGGCCGGCCCGCGGTGCGGCTCGACGGCCAGCAGCCGTTCGGCCTGGGCGCGCAGTCCGTCGGCGGTGCCGGCGCTGAGTACCCAGGCGAGGGCGGCCGACGGTGCGGCGGGGTTCGTTGGCACACCGTCGGTTGACGCGCTGTCGGTTGACGCGCTGTCGGCCGGCGGAGCCTGCTCGACGATCACGTGTGCGTTGGTACCGCTGACGCCGAACGCCGACACGCCGGCCCGCCGCGGCTGCCCGGTGTCCGGCCACGGTCGCGACTCGGTCAACAGCGCCACCGTGCCGGCCGTCCAGTCGACGTTCGGGGTCGGCTCATCCACGTGCAACGTCGGTGGCAGGACGCCGTGGCGGATGGCCTGCACCATCTTGATCACGCCGGCCACGCCGCCGGCGGCGGCGGTGTGGCCGATGTTCGACTTGATCGAACCCAACCACAGTGGACGGTCGCGCCCCTGGCCGTATGTCGCGATGATCGACTGGGCTTCGATGGGGTCGCCGAGCGGTGTTCCGGTGCCGTGTCCCTCCACGACGTCCACTTGGGACGGTGTGAGACCGGCACCGGCCAACGCCCGCCGGATCACGGCGCGCTGCGCCGGCCCGCTCGGCGCGGTGATGCCGTTGCTGGCGCCGTCGGAGTTGATCGCGCTGCCCCGCAGCACAGCCAGCACCGGGTGACCGAGCCGCCGCGCGTCGGACAGGCGCTCCACGAGCAGCACGCCAGCGCCCTCCGCCCAACCAGTGCCATCGGCCGCCGCGGCGAACGAGCGGCAGCGGCCGTCCGGCGAAAGGCCGCGCAGCGCGGAGAACAGCACGAAGCCGTTCGGGGTGCACAACACCGAAACCCCGCCGGCAACGGCGAGCGTGCACTCACCACGCCGCAGGGCAGCGATGGCCAGGTGCAGCGCGACGAGCGAGGACGAGCACGCGGTGTCCACGGAGACCGCCGGGCCGGACAGCCCGAGGGTGTAGGCGATCCGGCCGGACAACACGCTCGACGCGTTGCCCGACAGGAGGTAGCCGGCAAGTTCGTCGCGCAGCGGGCCGAGCAACTCGTGGTAGTCCTGGTTGCTGGTGCCGACGAACACGCCGGTGTCGGAGTCGCGCAGCGAGGTCGGGTCGATGCCGGCCCGCTCGATCGCCTCCCAGGTGGTCTCCAGCAGCAACCGCTGCTGCGGATCCATGGCGAGCGCCTCGTTCGGCGAGATACCGAACAGCCGCGCGTCGAACTCCGCCACCTCGCGCAGGAACCCGCCCTGCGCGGTATAGGTCGTGCCAGGGGTCTCGCCGTCCGGGTCGACCAGTGCGTCGAGGTCCCAGCCGCGGTCGGTGGGGAACCCGGTGATGGCGTCGCGCCCGTCGGCGACCAGATCCCACAGGTCCTCCGGCGAGGCGACACCGCCAGGGTACTGGCAGGCCATGCCGATGATCGCGATCGGTTCCTGCTCCCGCTCGCGCAGCTCGCGCAACCGGGAACGGGTCTGGTGGAGTTCGACGGTGACCCGCTTGAGGTAACTCCTGACCTTGTCGTCAGCCGTCGCCGTGTCATCAGTGGTCACCGCTCGTGCTCCCCGATCTCCTCGTCGATGAAGGCGAACATCTCCTCGTCGGTCGCACCGCCGACGAACTCGGCGATGCCGACACCGGGCCGCTCGGCGGACCCGCCCAGCTCGTCACCGATGGACCGCAGCCGCCGGGCGAGCCGTACCCGCTCGGCCGGGTCGGCCTCGGTGAGCCGGACCACGAGACGGTCCAGCTCGGCATCGGGTGTCTCGCTCGCGGCCGGTGGCGCCGGCGTCAGGCTCGCCAGCAACGACTCGGCGAGATCATGCACGGTGGGATGATCGAACACGAGCGTCGGCGGCAGCGTCAGCCCCGTCCGCGTGGCGAGGCGGTTGCGTAGCTCGACGGCCGCCAGCGAGTCGAAGCCGAGTTCCCGGAACGCCCGGTCAAGCGCGACCTCCTCCACGCCGCGGTGCCCGAGCACTCCGGCGACCTGTTCGCGAACCAGTTCCAGCAGCATGGTCCGCCGCTCGGTGGCGTCCAGACCGACCAGCCGCGCCGCGATCGAGTCGCCGCTTCCCCGCTCCGGCTCGGGTTCGGCCGCCGCCACGATCTCGGTGAGCAGCGGCCGGGCCCTGGCCGCGGCGAACGCCGGTGCGAAAACCGGCCAGTCGATGTCCGCGATCGACACGGTGGTGTCGCCGGCCGCGACGGCCGTGCTCATGGCTCGCAGCACCACGTCGCGAGGGAGCACCCGGACGCCACGCCGCGCCAGCTGATCGCGGCGGGCCTGCTCCACGTCATCGACATCGTGGTCCCACAAGCCCCACGCGATCGCCACCGCCGACCGGCCACGGGCCCGACGCCGCTGCGCCAACCCGTCCAGGTAGGCGTTCGCCGCCGCGTGCGCGCCCTGCCAGGCGCCGCCCCACACGCCGGCAACCGAGGAGAACACCACGAACACCTCGGCGTCCTCGGCGAGCCGGTCCAGTTCCTCGGCCGGACCGGTCACCTGATCCACCTGGTCGGCGAACACCTTCGGATCGAGGTCCAGGATCGCGGTGGCGACAAGGGATTCCGGTACGTACACCACCGCCGTGACCGCGACGCCGGACGACTCGTCCCTACCGTGCACCAGCACCCGCTCGGCACCGTTGTCGACCAGCCACGCCGCGATCTCGGGGGCATGTCCGCGCAGCAGCACGGTGCCGCTCGGTCGCCACCCCGGCGAGCCGCGACCGAGCAACGGGGCCCGCACCAACCGCCGGACGAACACGCCGGACTCACGGACCGCGAGCTGGTCCTCCTCGCCCGCGGCCGCCAGCACGGACACCAACCGGTCGAGCACCCGAGTGCCCCCGGCCGCCGGCAGGTCGACCAGCCCACCCCACAACTCGGGGTGCTCCAGCGCGACGGTACGACCCAGACCCCACACCTGCGCCTGGCGCACGTCCCCGAGCGGATCGTCGGCGTGCACGCTGACCGCGCCGGCGGTCAGGCACCACACCGGCGCGGACACCTCGGTGTCGATGGCGGCGCGCACGAGCACCAGCGTGCGCACGGCGTCCCATGTGGACAGAATGCCGGCGATCGGACCGTTCTCGGCGGCGGCAAGGCCAACGGTGGCCGGATCGGCCACGTACACGACGGTCGCACCGCCTGCCCGCAGCGCGCCGGCCAGTTCGGTGTGCTCTCCCGCGTCGGCCTCGGCGCCGGCCAGCAGCCACGTGCCGGCCAGTCGGGCCGCCGGCTCCGGCGCCGGGCGCCACTCGACCCGGTACCGTTGATCGTCGGTTTCGGACCCTTCAACGGCGCCTCGGCGCCACGCCGACAACGCGGGCAGCACGGCATCGACCTGGCGCGGATCGGCGACGCCGAGAGTTCTGGCCAGCTCCTCGACGTCGGCGCGGTCCACGAGGTCCCAGAAAGCCCCGTCGATGCCGGACCCGCCGATGTCGGACCTGTGCGCCGGCCGCGAAGCGTCCGGCCAGTAGCGCCGGTAGTCGAACGCGTAGCCCGGCAGGTCGGCCTGCGCGGCGGCCGGTACCGCCGTCGACCAGTCGACCGGAACGCCGGCGACCCACGCGGCCGCGGCCGAGGCCAGCACCCGAGCCAACCCGCCGTCGTCGCGACGCAGCGTGCCAACGCCGACGGCACCCGGCACGGTGTCGCCGATCCCCGCCACCAGCACCGAGTGCGGGCTGATCTCCACGAACACGTTGCCGGTCAGCTCGGCCACGGCGTCGGCGAAGCGCACCCGCTCGCGCAGGTTGTGATACCAGTACTCGCCGTCGAGGGTCGCGGTGTCGACGGCCTCGGCGGACACGGTCGAGCGGAACTCCACCTCACCTGGTACCGGCCGGATCCCGGCGAGCTCGTCGACCAGTGGCTCGCGCAGCGCCGCCATCAACGGGGAGTGCGAGGCGTAGTCGACGGCGATGGGGCGCACCCACACCGCACGCTCGGCGCACCAGGCCGTCAGCGCGTCGAGGCCGGCAGCGGTGCCGGACACGATCGTGGTCGCCGGACCGTTGACGGCCGCCACCCACACGCCGTCGAGGTCGGGGATCTCCGCGACCGGCAGGCCGACAGACGACATCCCACCGGACATCCCGCCGGACATCCCGCCACGCCCGGCCGCCAGCTCGGCCACCAGTCGGCTGCGCACCACGACCACCCGAGCACCGTCGGCAAGCGACAGACCGCCGGCCACCACCGCGGCGGCCACCTCGCCCTGCGAGTGTCCGACCACTGCCCTCGGTGTCACGCCCAACCACGCCCAGACGGCCGCGAGCGAGACCATCACCGCCCACAGCACCGGCTGCACGACCTCGACCCGCTCCAGCGCGGCGGGGTCGGCGAGCACGTCGTACAGGTCCCACGGCACCAGGGTGGCCAGCACCTCCGCGCACGCCCGCATCCGTTCGGCGAACACCGGCGACTCGTCGAGCAGCGCACGGGCCATCCCGACCCACTGCGAGCCTTGGCCGGGGAACACGAACGTGGCGACCCTGGTCGCCTCGGCGTGCCCGGTGACCAGGTTGGGCGCCTCGACACCGGTCGCGAGCGCACGCAGGGCGCCCCGCAACTCATCGAGATCGGCGGCGACGAGCACCGCACGGTGCTCGAAGACCGCACGTCGCGCCAAGGTGGCGGCCACCTCGGCCAGCGAGGCGTCCTCACTGTCCACAGAGGACAACAGGGCGGCGGCCCGACGGCGCAGCGCCGCCGGTGTCCTGGCGGTCAACAGCACCGGGAGCGCTGCCGGACTCGGCTCACCGGTCGGCGCCGGCCCGGTATCCGCCGGCGCCTGCTCGACGATCACGTGTGCGTTCGTGCCACTGATGCCGAACGACGAGACGCCGGCGCGTCGTGGCCGACGCAGGTCCGGCCACGGCGTCGACTCGGTCAACAGCGCCACCGTGGCACCGGACCAGTCCACATGGGACGTCGGCTCGTCCACGTGCAGCGTGCGCGGCAACACCCCATGCCGCATCGCCTGCACCATCTTGATCACCCCGGCCACCCCAGCCGCCGCCTGCGTATGCCCGATGTTCGACTTCACCGAACCAAGCCACAACGGCACCTCCCGATCCCGGCCGTAGGTCGCCAACAGCGCCTGCGCCTCGATCGGGTCACCGAGCGATGTTCCCGTGCCGTGCGCCTCGATCGCGTCCACGTCCGATGTGGACAGTCCGGCCGTACGCAGGGCCTCGCGGATCACCCGCTGCTGGGAGGGACCGTTCGGCGCGGTCAGGCCGTTCGACGCGCCGTCCTGGTTGACCGCGGAGCCGCGGACCACGGCCAGCACCCGGTGCCCGTTGCGCCGCGCGTCCGACAGTCGCTCCAACAGGACCATGCCCGCGCCCTCGGCCCAGCCGACACCGTTCGCGTCGGCGGAGAAGGACCGGCAGCGACCATCCGGTGACAGCCCGCGCTGGCGGGAGAACTCGACGAAGGTGCCCGGGGTGGACATCACGGTCGCGCCGCCGGCGAGCGCGTAGTCGCACTCCCCGTCCCGCAACGACTTCGCCGCCAGGTGCAACGCCACCAGCGACGACGAACACGCCGTGTCCACGGTGACGGCAGGCCCCTCGAAGCCGAACGTGTAGGACACCCGACCGGACGCGACGCTGCCCGCGGTGCCGGTGCCGACATAGCCCTCCAGGTCCCCGATCGAGTCGCCGAGGCTGGTCACGTAGTCGTGGTACATCAGTCCGGCGAACACCCCGGTCCGCGAACCCTTCAACGCCAACGGATCCAACCCGGCGTGCTCCAACGCCTCCCACGACGACTCCAACAACAACCGCTGCTGCGGATCCATCGCCAACGCCTCACGCGGCGACACCCCGAAAAACTCCGCATCGAACTCCGCCGCCCCATACAGGAACCCGCCAGAGCGGGTGTAGGTCTTGCCGGGACGTTCCGGGTCGGGGTCGTAGATCCCGTCGACGTCCCAGCCGCGGTCGGTCGGGAACCCGCCGATCGCGTCGCCGCCGCGCTCGACCAGTGTCCACAGCTCGTCGGGCGTGCGAACGCCGCCCGGGTAACGACAGGCCATCCCGACGATCGCGATCGGCTCGTCGTCGCGCGCGACCACCCGTGCCTGCTCCGCCACGTCCTCGCCGAGCAGCTCGGCGACGAGGAACCGGCCGACGGCGGCCGGGGTCGGGTGGTCGAAGACCATCGTGGCCGGCAACGCCAGGCCAGTCGCCGCGGTGAGTCCGTTGCGCAGCTCGACCGCTGCCAGTGAGTCGAGGCCCAGTTCGGTGAAGGCGCGTTCGGCCACGATCGCCTCCGGCGAGGCGTGCCCGAGCACGGTCGCCACCTCGGTGCGCACGAGCTCCAGCGCGACCTGCTCTGGATCGACCGCCGCCAGGATCCGGTCACGCGGCTGGCCGCCGGTCGCGGACGGCCGCCGACGGGCACGTCGCGGCGGCGTGCCGCCGTTCATGGCAAGCAGCACCGGCGCGTCCGCGGCGTGCGCCAGGTCGAACATGGCCAGCCCGTCGTCCTGGCTCAGCGCGCCGACGCCCGCCCTGGCGAGCCGCGACCTGGCGACGTCGTCGAGGCCGGCTGCCATGCCGTCGGACTGCTCCCACGGACCCCACGCCATGGACACGGCCGGCAGGCCGAGCTCCGTGCGGTGCTCGGCGAGCGCGTCGAGGAACGCGTTGGCCGCGGCGTAGTTCGTCTGGCCAGGGCTGCCGAGCACACCGGCCGCGGAGGAGAACAGGACGAAGGCCGTGAGGTCGAGGTCGCGGGTCAGCTCGTGTAGATGCCAGGCGCCGTCCACCTTTGGTGCCAACACGGCGGCCAGCCGCTGCGGGGTCATGGTGGCCAGCGCGCCGTCGTCGAGCACGCCGGCCGCGTGCACGACCGCGGTCGGGGGATGCTCGCTGAGCAGCTCCCGCAGCGCGTTGCGGTCGGCGACGTCGCAGGCCGCGACGGTGACGTGCGCGCCGTGCTCGGCGAGCTCGGCGACCAGGTCGTCCGCGCCGCCGCGTCGGCTGGTCAGCACGAGCCGCCGCACGCCGTGCGCGACGACGAGGTGGCGGGCGACCAGCCGGCCGAGCGAACCGGTGCCGCCGGTGACCAGCACCGTGTCGGCGGGCCCGCACCCGGGTGTGTCGGCCACGGTGGCGCGCACCGTACGCGGCACGAACGCCCCGACGTGGCGGACCGCGACCTGCGGATCGCGCAGCGCCGCGGCGCGGGCCGCCAGCCGCCGCCAGCCGCCGGCCGCACCCTCCACATCGGACCAGTCGCCGTCCGGGTCGAGGTCGACGAGCACGAACCGATCCGGCCGCTCGGCCTGCGCGGCGCGCACCAGCCCCCACGCGGTCGCCGCCGGGAACTCCGCGCCCGCCATGACCGCGCCACGGGTGACCACGACCACCGGCTGGTCCGCCTTGACCAGGTCCAGTGCCCGCGACGCGATCGCGTGCGCCGCCGTGATCGGGTCGTCGTCCCCCACGCACAGCAGGACCGGGGCGACGTCGGCCAGGGGCGCGTCGGGCAGCTCGAGCGGCTGCCAGTCCACTCGGAACAGTCCACGTGCCGTGACTCCCCCGGTTGGCATCGGGGCGAAGGCGAGCTCGTCGATGGTCAGCACCGGCGTTCCGGCGGCATCGACAGCGCGCACCGAGATCACACCGCTGTCCTCGCGACGTAGCCGGGCGCGCAGCCGCGTGGCTCCGGTGGCGTGCAACCGCACGCCACGGAAGGAGAAGGGCAGCGCGGCACCGGTTCCCTCGGTCGCGAACCCTGGCGCGCCGACGCCGTGCAGTGCGGCGTCCAGCAGCGCCGGGTGCAACTCGAAACCGTCTGGCGCGGTCTGCTCCGCCAGCTCGACCTCGGCGAGCAGCTCACCGTCGTGCCGCCGCAGCGCGTGCAGACCGCCGAAGGCCGGGCCATGACGAAGACCGTGGTCGACCAGCGTCGCGTACAGCTCGTCGAGATCCACCCGCTCGCCGCCGGCCGGCCAGTCGGGCGCGGCGGGTCGGGCGCCGGAGTCCTCGAACGACACACTGGACGACACACTGGCCAACACACCGGACGCGTGCCTGGTCCACGACTCGCCGTCGCGACCGCGCGCGTGCACCACCACCGACCGCCGGCCACGCTCGTCCGGCGCGTCGAGCGAGATCTGCACGACCGTCTCGTCCTCGGCGAACACCATCGGCTCGTGCAGGGTCAGCTCATCGACGACACCGTGTCCAGCCCGCTCGCCGACGTGCATGGCGAGCTCGAGGTAGGCCGTGCCGGGGAACACGACCCGCTCCCCGACGCGGTGGTCGTCGAGCCAGGCGTGCGTGCTGGTCGACAACGTCCCCGTCGCGACCAGCCCGCCGTCAGCCAGTTCCACCACAGAGTCCAGCAGCGGATGCCGGTCACCGCCGGGCGACGAGGTCGGCAGCCAGAACCGACGGTGCCGGAACGGATAGGTCGGCAGGTCGACGGGCCGGCCCCGCCCGTCGAGCACGCGGTCCCAGTCCACCTCCACGCCGCGCACGTGCAGTTCGGCGACCGCTCGCCACACGCTGTCCGGCTCGTCCAGCGTGGCGCGCAGCAGCGGGACGGCCACGCCGTCGTCGACCAGCGCGGCCAGCACGCCGCCGGGGCCGACCTCGAGGAAAGTGCCGACGCCGCGCTCGCGCAGCGCGTCGAGCGTGTCGGCGAAACGGACGGTCGCCCGGACGTGCCGCACCCAGAACTCGGGGTCGGTCACGTCGCCGGCGACCATCGTGATCGCCGGCTCGCGGTAGGACAGGCCGGCCGCGACCGACCGCAACTCGTCGAGCATCGGCTCCATGTGGGGAGAGTGGAACGCGTGGCTGGTCCGCAGCCGCTTGGTGCGCCTGGCATCGGCGTGGAACGACGCCACGACGGCGGCCACCGCGTCCTCGTCGCCGGAGACCACGACCGCCGTCGGACCGTTGACCGCGGCGATGTCGATGGCGGCGATGTCGATCGCGGCGAGGTCGCCCACGGCCCCGCCGAGATCGGCGAGCCGGGCACGCACCTCGTCCTCGGTGGCCTCGACCGAGGCCATCGCACCGCCGGTCGGCAACTCCTGCATGAGCCGCGCGCGGGCGGCGACCAGCGTCGCCGCGTCCGCGAGGTCGAGCACGCCGGCGACGTGCGCGGCGGCGAGGTCACCGATCGAGTGCCCGGCGACGGCGTCTGGCCGGATGCCGTAGGACTCGACGAGGCGGAACAGCGCCACCTCGACGGCGAACAGTGCCGGTTGGGTGTAGCCGGTGCGGTCGAGCAGTTCGGCGTCACCGAACACGACCTCGCGCAACGGCCGGTCGAGCTGGCGGTCGAGGACGGCGCACACCCCGTCGAACGCGGCGGCGAACGCGGGGTTCGCGGCGTACAGCCGCTGCCCCATGCCGACCCGCTGCGACCCCTGGCCGGGAAACAGCACGGCGAGGCCGGTGTCGGCCGCCGTACCGGTCACGATGCGCGGATCCGCGTTGCCGGCGGCGAGCTGGTCGAGCAGTCGTGCGCGGTCGGCGCCGAGCAGCACCGCACGGTGGCGCAGCGGTTCCCGCGTGGTCGCGAGCGAATAGGCGACGTCGTGGTCGGCCGCCGTGTCCACCAGCGGACGCAACGCGCCGGCCGCGGCGCGCAGGGTCGCGTCGTCGGTGGCGGCGAGCAGCCACGGCAGTGCCACCGGTTCGCCGGCCACGGGCTCGACGGTCTGTTCCGCTGCCTGCTCCTGGGCCTGTTCGACGATCACGTGCGCGTTGGTGCCGCTGACGCCGAACGACGACACGCCGGCCCGGCGCGGCCGGCCGGTGCTCGGCCACGGGACCTGCTCGGTGAGCAGCGCGACCGCCCCGGCGGACCAGTCGACGTGCGCGGAGGGTTCGTCGACATGCAACGTCGCCGGCAGTACGCCGTGCCGCATCGCCTGCACCATCTTGATCACGCCGGCCACCCCGGCCGCCGCCTGGGCGTGGCCGAGGTTCGACTTCACCGAGCCGAGCCAGAACGGTGCCGCGCGGTCCTGACCGTAGGTGGCGAGCACGGCGTTCGCCTCGATCGGGTCACCGAGCCGGGTGCCGGTGCCGTGCGCCTCGCCGGCGTCCACCTCCGAGGGCGTCAGGCCGGCGGCGTGGAGCGCGGCGCGGATCACCCGCTCCTGCGCCGGACCGTTCGGCGCGGTCAACCCGTTGGACGCGCCGTCCTGGTTCACCGCCGAGCCGCGCACCACACCGAGCACCTGGTGGCCGTTGCGCCGTGCGTCGGACAGCCGTTCGACCACCAGCACGCCGACGCCCTCGGACCACCCGGTGCCGTCGGCCGCGGCGGCGAACGACTTGCAGCGGCCGTCCGGGGCGAGGCCACCCTGGCGGGAGAACTCGACGAACGTTCCCGGCGAGGCCATCACGGTGACGCCGCCGGCCAGCGCGATGTCGCACTCGCCGGCGCGCAGCGACTGGCCGGCAAGGTGTAGCGCGACCAGCGACGACGAACACGCGGTGTCCACGGTGACCGCCGGCCCCTCCAGGCCGAAGACGTAGGAGATGCGCCCGGACAACACGCTCGCCGCGCTGCCGGTGAGCAGGTATCCGGTCGAGTCGCCGGCCTCGTCGTGCAACCGAGGCCCGTAGTCCTGCCGCATGCCACCGACGAACACGCCGGTACGGCTGCCCCGCAACCGGCCGGGTCGGATGCCCGCGCGCTCGAACGCCTCCCAGCTCACCTCGAGCAGGAGCCGCTGCTGCGGGTCCATCGCCCGCGCCTCACGCGGCGAGAGCCCGAAGAAGTCGGGGTCGAAGTCACCGGCTCCGTCGAGGAAGCCACCCTGACGAGTTGTCGTCGCCGCGACGCTGGTGTCCCACCCTCGGTCGGTCGGGAAGTCGCCGATCGCGTCACCACCGGTGGCCACCAGTTGCCACAGGTCCTCCGGCGAACGAACCCCACCGGGGAAGCGGCAGGCCATCCCCACGATGGCGATCGGCTCGTCGGTGACCACCGGTGCCAGTACCGGTGCCGGAGCTGGCCGCGCACCCGGCGCAGCCGTGCCGAGGTCCTCGAGCAGTCGTTGCGCCAGCCGGGTCGCCGACGGGTGGTCGAACACCATGGTCGCCGGCAACCGCAGCCCGCTGGCCGCGGCGAGGCGGTTGCGCAGCTCCACGGCGGTCAGCGAGTCGAGTCCCAGCTCGCGGAACGCGCGGCTCGCACTGACCGAGTCAGCCGCGCCGAGCCCCAGGACCGCGGCCGCCTCGGCACGGACGACGGCCAACACCGCGCCGAGCCGCTCGGCCTCCGGCAGCGTCGCGAGCCGTTGGGCGAGCGTGCTGTGCTGACCGGGACGCGCGTCGGCGACACCACGGCGTACCGCGGGCCGGGCCAGGCCCCGCAGCAGTGGCGGCACCTCACCGCGCAGCCCCGCGGTGTCCAGCTTCACCGGCACGACCGCCGCCGCCGTCTGGCGCAGGGCGGCGTCGAACAGCGCGAGACCCTCCTCATCGGACAGTGGCGCCGCACCGGCGCGGCGCAGCCGTCGCAGGTCGGTCTCGCGGAGATGTCCCGTCATCCCGCTGGCCCGCTCCCACATGCCCCACGCCAGTGACAGCGCGGGCAGGCCGGCCGCGCGCCGCCGCCTGGCCACGGCGTCCAGCGCGGCGTTGGCGGCGGCGTAGTTGCCCTGTCCCGGCCCGCCGAACACACCGGCGGCCGAGGAGAACACCACGAACGCCGCCAGGTCGCGGTCGCGAGTCAGCTCGTCGAGGTGGTGCGCGGCGTCGACCTTCGGCGCCAGGACCCGGTCGACCTGGTCCGGGGTCAGCTCGCTGATCACCGCGTCGTCCAGTACCCCCGCCGCGTGCACGACAGCGGTGAGGTCGGGGATGGCGGCCAGCAGACGTTCGGTCTGTGCGCGGTCGGCGAGGTCGCAGGCGACGACCTCGACCTCGGCGCCCTCGATCGGCTCGACGGTGCCACCGCTACGGCTGGCCAGCACCAGCCGGCGCACCCCGTGTGCGGCCGCCAGGTGACCGGCGACGAGCCGGCCGATGGCGCCGGTACCGCCGGTGATGAGCACGGTTGCGTCCTGGTCGATGGCGCGCGGCACGGTGAACACGTTCTTCCCGATGTGCCTGGCCTGCTGCATGGACCGGAACGCGCCGACCGCGTCCCGGATGTCCCAGGCGGTCACCGGCAGGTCGGCGTCGAGCGCGACGACCTCGGCGAGCAGCGCACCCATCCGCTCGGGACTCGCCTCGGCGAGGTCGAAGGCGCGATAGGTGATGCCGGGGAACGAGTCGGGCTCGCGGATGTCGGTCTTGCCCATCTCCAGCAGCCACCCGCCGGGCTTGACCCGACGCGCCGACGCGTCGACGAACTCGCCGGACAGGCTGTTGAGCACCACGTCCACGGGCGGGAACCGGTCGGCGAACTCGAGCGTCCTGGACGACGCGAGGTGCTCGTCGTCCAGGCCGATCGCGCGCAGCGCGTCCCACTTGCCTTCGCTTGCGGTGCCGTACACCTCGGCGCCGAGGTGCTTGGCGAGCCGGACCGCGGCCATGCCGACGCCGCCGGCCGCGCCGTGCACGAGCACCGACGCGCCCCGCCCGAGGCCGGCCAGGTCGACCAGTCCGAAGTAGGCGGTCAGGTAGGCGATCGGCAGGGCGGCCGCCCGTCGGTAGGACCAGCCGTCCGGAACTCGGGCGAGCATCCGGCGGTCGGTCACCGCCGTCGGCGCGAACGCCCCCTCGACCAGACCGAACACGCGCTCGCCGGGCATCAGGTCGGTGACCTCGGCGCCGACCTCGGTGACGACACCGGCCGCCTCGCCGCGCGGGTCGTCGTGCCCGTCGATGACGCCGAGAGCGAGCAGTACGTCGCGGAAGTTCATGCCGGCCGCCCGCACGGCGATCCGGACCTGCCCCGGCTCGAGCGAGGGCGGCTCGTGCGCGACGAACCCCAGGTCATCCAGTCCGGAGAGGCCGACGAGGTTGAGGCGCCACGACGGCTCCGGCAGCGTCTCGCGCGCACGGACCAGCCTCGGCACCGACACGGCGTTGTCCCGCAGCGCGACATGCGGCTCGTCGACGGGCAGGGCGAGCTCGGCGAGGGTGTCGGCATCGGTGTGGTCGGACTCCACGAGCACGATCCGGCCCGGCTGCTCGGCCTGCGCGGCCCGCACCAGGCCGCCGGCCGCCGCGGCGACGGGGTCGGTGGTCGCCGAGCCGGTGACGATCACCAGCGGGTCCTGGTCACCGCGCAGCACGTCGAGTCCGCGCAGTACCGCGTCGCGCTCGTCGACCCCGCCGACGACCACGACACTCGTCGGGTCGACCGGCACCAGGGCCGTGGTCGGCGCCACCCAGTCCACCCGCAGCGGCGCATCGTGGCGCTGGGCGGCCATCGACGCGGACCTCGACGCGGACATCGCCCGGAACGCGAGCGACTCGACGGTGGCGACCGCGTTCCCCGCCGCGTCGGCGAGCTCGATGGACGCGGTGTCGGGCCCGACGGACACGATGCGCGCCCGCAGCACGGCGGCGCCCGCCGCATGGAGGGTCACCCCCGACCAGATGAACGGCAGCCGGGTTTCCTCGCCACTGATGGTGGCGGTGAGGCCGAAGGCCCGGACAGCCGCGTCGAGCGCCGCCGGGTGCAGGCCGAACCGCTCCGCGTCGCGGTCGGCCGGCTCAGCAAGGCGCACCTCGGCGAACACCTCGTCGCCACGGCGCCAGGCCGCGTGCAGTCCCTGGAAGGTCGGGCCGTAGCCAAGGCCGGCGGCCGCGAGATCGGCGTGCAGCCCGTCCAGCGGGACGGGTTGCGCGCCGGGCGGCGGCCACTGCGCCGCGAACTCGTGCCGTGGGCCGGGCTGGCTGGTGGCGAGCACTCCGGTCGCGTGCCTGGTCCACTCGCCGTCGGAGGAGGAAGAGGAGAAGATGGCGACCGACCGCGCGCCGAGGTCGTCGGGAGCGCCGACCGCGACCTGCAGCCGGACCGCGCCCCGATCCGGGAGTTCCAGCGGCGCGCCGACGGTCAGCTCGGCGAGGTGTCCACAGCCGACGTGGTCACCGGCCCGGCCGGCCAGCTCGACGAAGGCGGTGCCGGGCAACCAGACCCGGCCGCCGACGGTGTGGTCGGCGAGCCACGGGTGGGTGGCCACCGAGAGCCGGCTGGTGAACACGGTCCCGTCGGCGTCGGCGAGGGGCACCGCCGCGCCGAGCAACGGGTGCCCGGTGCCGTCGGCCCCGTCCGCGTTCGTGGCGTCCCACCAGTAGCGGCGCCGCTGGAACGGGTAGGCGGGCAGGTCGACCCGGCGCCGGCCCGGCAGCAACTCCGTCCATTTCGGACTGAACCCGCGAACGTGCAACTCGGCGGCCGAGAGCAGGAACCGCGCCAGGCCACCCTCGCCGCGACGCAGCGTGCCCGTCACCACCGCGTCGTGCCCGACCTCCTCAAGAACCTCCTGTGTCCCATAGGTCAACACCGGGTGCGGGCTCATCTCGACGAACGCCGAGAACCCCTGCTCCGCGAGCGCCAGCACCCCAGCCGCGAACCGCACCGGCTGCCGCAGGTTCGCGAACCAGTACTCGGCGTCGACCTCGGTACCGGTCAGCCACTCCCCCGTCACCGTCGACAACATCGGCACCTCGGCCGTCGTCGGCACGATCCCGCTCAGGTCGGTGAGCACCCGCTCCCGAACGTCCTCCACCCGCGCCGTGTGCGACGCGTACCCGATGGGCACCCGCCGCGCCAGCACCCCCTCGGCAACGCACTCCGCCGCCAGCTCCGCGAGTGCCGAGGACCCGCCAGCCACCGCGACCGACCGTGGACCGTTCACCGCGACCACAGCAAGATCACGACCAGCGACCCGCGCCGCCACCACGTCAGCGGGCAACCCCACCGACAGCATCCCACCGTGATCGGTCAGCACTTCCGCGATGGCCCGACCACGACGAACAACGACCTCGGCCCCAGCACGCAACGACAACGCGCCCGCCACCACCGCCGCCGCGATCTCCCCCTGCGAATGCCCGACCACGGCATCTGGCGCCAGTCCAACCGAACGCCACACCGCGGCGAGCGAGACCATCACCGCCCACGACGCCGGCTGCACCACGTCGTCGCGTGCCAACGCCGCCGCGTCGCCGAGCACCTCGAACAAGTCCCACGAGACCAACCCGGAGAACGCGTCGGCACACTCACGCATCCGCGCCGCGAACACCGTGGACTCGGCCAACAAGTCCCGAGCCATGCCCACCCACTGCGCACCCTGCCCGGGGAAGACGAACACCACCTTGCCGCTGAGGTCGGCGACTCCGGTCAGCGACAGGGACGACAGGCCGTCGAGCAGTTCGCCGCGGTCCCGGCCGACGACGACCGCCCGGTGCGCCAACGAGGTCCGGCCGGCGAGCGAGAACGCCACATCCGCGACCTCGTCCGGCGAGTCGCGCAACCGGTCGCGCAGTTGGTCCGCCCGCGCACGCAACGCACCCGCGGTGTGGCCGGACAACACGAGCGGCACCACGGCAGGCGGGCCGTCCTGCGAGAGCTGGTCGGGCTCGTCAGGTTGGGCAAGCTCCTCGGCCTGTTCGAGGATGACGTGTGCGTTGGTACCACTCACCCCGAACGCCGACACCGCACCCCGCCGCGGCCGACCCACCACCGGCCACTCCCGCGACTCCGCCAACAACGACACCGCACCCGACGACCAGTCCACATGCGACGACGGCTCGTCCACATGCAGAGTCCGCGGCATAACTCCGTGCCGCAACGCCATCACCGTCTTGATCACTCCACCAACACCAGCAGCCGCCTGCGCATGACCAATATTCGACTTCAACGACCCCAACCACACCGGCCCAACCCGATCCTGCCCATACGTCGCCAACAACGCCTGCGCCTCAATCGGATCACCCAACGACGTACCCGTACCATGCCCCTCCAGCAGGTCAACATCCCCTGTGGACAGCCGAGCGTTCGCCAACGCGCGCAACACGAGCCGTTGCTGGGACGGCCCGTTCGGCGCGGTCAGGCCGTTCGACGCGCCATCCTGGTTGACCGCCGATCCCCGCACCACAGCCAACACCCGGTGCCCGTTGCGTCGCGCGTCGGACAACCGCTCCAACACCAACATCCCGACACCCTCGGACCAGCCCGTACCATCCGCACCCGCCGAAAACGCCTTACACCGACCATCAACCGACAATCCCCGCTGCCGCGAGAACTCCACGAAAACGTCCGGCGTCGACATCACCGTCACCCCACCGGCCAACGCCAACCCACAATCACCCAACCGCAACGACTGCGCGGCCAGATGCAACGTCACCAACGACGAAGAACACGCCGTGTCCACAGTGACGGCCGGTCCTTCGAAGCCGAAGGTGTAGGCGAGCCGGCCGGTGGCGACGCTGCCCGCGCTGCCGCTGCCGAGATATCCCTCCAGCTCGGCGGGAATGGTGGGGAGCCGCCCGGCGTAGTCGTGGTACATCACCCCGGCGAACACCCCGGTCCGCGAACCCTTCAACGCCAACGGATCCAGCCCGGCGTGCTCCAACGCCTCCCACGACGACTCCAACAACAACCGCTGCTGGGGATCCATCGCCAACGCCTCACGACGACTGATCCCGAACAGGTCGGCGTCGAAGTCGAGGGCGTCCGCGAGGAACCCGCCGTTGCGGGTGTAGCAGGTACCCGCCCGATCCGGATCCGGGTCGTAGAGCGCGTCGAGATCCCAACCCCGGTCGGTCGGGAACTCACCGACCGCGTCTGTCTCCTCAGTGACCAACCGCCACAGGTCCTCCGGCGAGCGCACCCCACCCGGATACCGGCACGCCATGCCCACGATCGCGATCGGCTCGGTGTAGTGCTCCTCGACGTCGCGCAGCCGCCGACGGGCATCCTGTGCCTCGCCGATCGCGCGCCTCAGGTACTCGCGCAGCTTGTCGTGGTCACTCATGTTGGTCAACTTCCCCCTCGTACCTGTCCGATGCCCGCGTTCGTGCTCACTCCGCGCCCAGGTTCTCGACGAGGTCGAACAGCTCGTCGTCGGAGGCCGAGCCGAGGTCGCCGGCCGGTGCGTCGCCGCCGCCGTCGGCGTGGTGGTGCGAAAGCAGAGTGCGTAACCGGGACACCAGGCGCCCCTTGGTGATCTCGTCCAGCTCGTCGCGTCGCAGTTCCGCCTCCACGCGGTCGACGGCGTCGAACACCGACGGTTGGTCGCCGTCCACCGCGAGCTCGCCGAGCAGGTGGCGGGCCAATATCCGGGGGGTCGGGTGGTCGAACACCGCAGTCGCCGGGAGGCGCAGACCGGTCGCGCGCTTCAGCGTGTTGCGCAGCTCGACCGCCAGCAACGAGTCGAACCCGAGTAGGCGGAACGCCCGCTCCGGCTCGACGGCTGACGGTCCTGGCGCGCCGAGCACAGCCGCCACGTGGCCGCGGACGAACTCCACGACCGCGTCCTCGCGAGCGGTCTGCGGAAGCGCGGCCAGTCGCGCACGAATGTCGACCGCCGCCTCCTGGTCGGTGCTCCTCCGGCGCGGCGACTGGCGCAGTAGCGCCGGCACCAGCACCGGGTCGGCGTCGGCCGCGGCGTCGACGACACCGACCCCCAGCGCCGCGTCGAACAGCGAGAGCCCCTGCTCCGCGGACAACGGCACCACGCCGGCGCGGGAGATCCGGTGGCGGTCGGCGTCGGTGAGGTGTCCGGTCATGTCACCGGACTGCTCCCACAGACCCCACGCCAGCGACAGCCCCGGCAACCCGGCCGCCGCCCGCCGGCGCGCCATCGCGTCCAGCACGGCGTTGGCCGCGGCGTAGTTGGCCTGGCCGGCCGCCCCAAGCGTCCCGGCCAGCGACGAGAACAGCACGAACGCGGACAGACCACTGTCGCGGGTCAGCTCGTCGAGGTGCATCGCGGCGTCGACCTTGACGCGGAACACCGCGCGCAGCCGTTCCGGGGTGAGCGCGGTGAGCACGCCGTCGTCGAGCACCCCGGCCGCGTGCACGACCGCGCCGATGTCGTGCCGGGACAGCAGCTCGGCGAGCGCGGCGCGGTCGGCGACATCGCACGAGGCGATAGTGACGTCCGCGCCGAGCCCGGTGAGCTCCGCGTGCAGCTCGCGGGCGCCTGGCGCGCTCATGCCGCGACGGCTGACCAGCAGCAGACTGCGGGCGCCGTGCTCGCGGACGAGATGACCGGCGAGCAGGGTGCCGAGGGCGCCGGTCGCACCGGTGATCAGCACTGTTCTGTCCGGCTTCCAACCGGCCGGGCCGCCCGGCGTGACCGGGGTCAGGCGCGGAACCATGGCGACGCCGGCGCGCAGCACGAGCCGGGACTCACCGGTGGCCAGCGCGGCAGGCAGCGCCGCAAGGGACTCGGCGCGACCATCGAGCTCGACCAGCACGAAACGATCCGGGTGTTCGACCTGTGCGGCGCGGACCAACCCGGCCACGGCGGCGTCGGCCGGCTCGTACGGGGCGGTCGCGGCGTCCCGCACGAGGAACACCAGACGTGTCTGGTCCTGGCGGTCCTCGGCCAGCCAGTCCTGGGTCAGCGCCAGCGCCCGCGACGCCGACGCCACCGCCGCGTCGTGCACGGTGCCGTCGCGCACGGTGTCGTCGCGCACCGCCGGCGCGGTGAGCACGACATCGCTGCCGGCGGTACCGGCCAGGTCCTCGTGGGCGGGCAGGCCGAGACCGAACTCGTCGGCGCCGAGGACGGCCCACGCGCCACGCGCCGCCGTGGTCACCGACAACTCGGTCCAGTCAGGACGGAACAGCGCGTCGGGGGTCAACTGCGCCGCGGCCAACGGGCGGACGACCAACTCGTCCACCGACGCGACCGGCCGGCCGGCCTGGTCGGTCACGGTGATCGCGATGGTGTCCTCGGCGACCACGCGCAGCCGCACCCGCAGCACGTCCGAAGTGGACGCGGTGACCGTGGCGCCGCGCCAGCTGAACGGCAACCGACTCTGGCTGACCAGCCCAAGCGGGTGCAGCGCGGCGTCGAGTATCGCGGGGTGCACGGCGAACCCGCCGGCGGCCAGTCCGTCCGGTCGAGCCAGTTCAGCGAACAACTCGTCGCCGTGCCGCCACATCTCGCGCACCCCGCGGTACGCCGGCCCGTAGTCGATGCCATGCTCGGCGAACCGGTCATACAGGTCGGCGACCGACTCCTGCCGGGCACCCGCCGGTGGCCACTGGCCCTCGGGCACCGGCTCGGCCGGGGCGAGCGGAGCGAGCACGCCGTCGGCGTTGAGGGTCCAGCCGCCGTCGGTGGACGAACGCAGGCGCACGGCGCATCTGCCGTCCGGGTCGGGCGCCGCCACGATCAACTGGATCGCCACCCCACCCCGCGCTGGCAGCACGAGCGGGCTGTGCATGGTCAGCTCCTCGACCAGCGCGCAGCCGACCCGTGCGCCGGCGTGCGCGGCCAACTCCACCATGCCGGTACCGGGCACCAGTACCGAGCCGAGTACGGCGTGGTCGGCCAGCCACGGGTGGGTGGCCACCGAGATCCTGCCGGTGAACAGCAGCGCGTCGGTGCCGTCCAACTCGACGCCGGCGCCGAGCAGCGGGTGGTGCGTTTCGTCCATGCCGAACGCGGTGACGTCGCCGGTGCGGCCGGGGACCGACTCCGGCCAGTACCGGTGGTGTTCGAAGGGATAGGTCGGCAGCTCGACCGGACGAGGCGTGACCTTGGCGAACAGCCGGGACCAGTCGACCGCCACGCCCCTGGTGTGCAGCTCGGCGGCGGAGAGCAGGAACCGCGCCAGACCACCGTCGTCCCGACGCAACGTACCCGTCACCACCGCGTCGTGACCGACCGCCGACACCCCGACATCCGCAACCGTCTCCTCCACACCCATCACCAACACCGGATGCGGACTCACCTCAACAAACACCTCATGCCCAGCACTCAACAACGCCCGCGTCGCCGCCTCAAACTCAACCGGCTCCCGAACATTCCGGAACCAATAACCAGCATCCATCAACTCGCCATCGACAACACCACCAGTCACCGTCGAGTACAACGGCACCCGCGACGCCACCGGCCGCACCCCGCCAAGCCTCTCCAACAACGCATCCTCAATCACATCCACCGAACGCGAATGAGCAACAAAATTGGCGCCAGGAACCCACCACCGCATTACCCCCGCCCGCGACAACTCCCGCTCCAACCCCTCCAACTCCTCAACCCCACCAGCCACCGCAACCGAACGCGGCCCATTCACCGCCGCAACAGACAACCCCGCAAAACCCGCAATCCGCTCCCGAACAGACTCCACACCATCAACAACAGACAACATCCCCCCATCCACACCAGCAAGACACTCGACCAACAACCGCGACCGCACCGCCACCACCCGAGCCGCGTCCTCAAGCGACAACACCCCAGCAACACACGCAGCAGCGATCTCACCCTGCGAATGCCCCACCACCGCGGCCGGCACCACCCCCAACGACCGCCACAACCCCGCCAACGACACCATCACCGCAAACAACACCGGCTGCAACACATCAACCCGAGAGACATCCGGCGCACCCGAATCCCCCCGCAACACCCCCACCACCGACCAACCAGTCAACTCCCCCAACACCACATCACACTCACCCATCCGCTCCGCGAACACCGCGGACTCGGACAACAACTCCCGACCCATCCCCACCCACTGCGAACCCTGCCCAGGAAAGACAAGAACAACCTTGCCGTCGGTCCGACGGCCGTCGCCGAGCACGACGTTCGCCGCGGCGACGTCGTTCACGAGCGCGTCCAGTCCGGACCGGACCGCGTCCTGGTCGCGCGCCACGACCACCGCGCGGTGGTCCAACGCGGCGCGGCCGGTGACCAGCGCCCGCGCGGCGTCGGCGGTGGCCACGTCCGGGTGGGTCAGCAGTCGCCGAGCCTGGTCGCGCAGCGCTGCCGCGCTCGCGGCGGACAACAGCCACGGCAACGGCTCGGTGACCTCGGCGAGACTGTCCTCTTCGGACTGGTCGCCTTGTTCGAGGATGACGTGTGCGTTGGTGCCACTCACCCCGAACGCCGACACCGCACCCCGCCGCGGCCGATCCACCACCGGCCAATCACGCGACTCCCTCAACAACGACACCGCACCCGACGACCAATCAACATGCCCCGACGGCTCACCAACATGCAACGTCCTCGGCATCACCCCAAACCGCAACGCCTGCACAACCTTGATCACCCCACCAACACCAGCAGCCGCCTGCGCATGACCGATGTTCGACTTCAACGACCCCAACCACACCGGCCCAACCCGATCCTGCCCATACGTCGCCAACAACGCCTGCGCCTCAATCGGATCACCCAACGACGTACCCGTACCATGCCCCTCCAGCAGATCAACATCCCCCGTGGACAACCGAGCGTTCGCCAACGCCTGGCGGATGACCTCCTGCTGGGCGAGCCCGTTCGGCGCGGTCAAGCCATTCGACGCGCCATCCTGGTTGACCGCCGATCCCCGCACCACAGCCAACACCCGGTGCCCGTTGCGCCGCGCGTCGGACAACCGCTCCAACACCAACATCCCGACACCCTCAGCCCACCCCGTACCA
>NZ_BAAGXS010000040.1:0-52845 GCF_054779715.1 Actinophytocola sediminis
GGCGGGCTCGCGCTGTCCGGTGGCGGCCCAGCGAGCGCGGCGCCGCACCGGACCGGCCCGTTCTTCGACGTGCGCGAGTTCGGCGCGCGGGGCGACGGCACCACGATCGACTCGCCGGCGATCAACCGGGCCGTCGAGGCCGCCGCCCGCGCGGGCGGCACGGTGTTCTTCCCGGCCGGCACCTACGCGAGCTACTCGGTACGGCTGCGCAGCAACGTCACCCTGCACCTGGACCAGGGAGCGTGCCTGTTGGCCGCGCAACCGAAGGACGGCAAGGGTTTCGACGACCCTGGCGTTGGCGCCGGCAACCCGTACCAGGACTTCGGACACAGCCACTGGCGGGCGAGCCTGATCTGGGGCGAGGAACTGGAGAACATCCAGATCAGCGGACCAGGGCTGATCGACGGCGCCGCGCTGGTGCGGAACATGTCGGCGGACAGCCCATCGGGCACCGGGGACAAGGCGATCGCGCTCAAGCTCTGCCGCAACGTGGTGATCCGGGACCTCACCATAGTGCGTGGCGGGCACCTGTCGATCCTGCCGACCGGGGTGGACAACCTGACCATCCACAATGTCCGGATCGACACCATCCGCGACGGCATCAACATCGACTGCTGCCGCAACGTCCGCATCGCCGACTGCACCGTGAACACCCACGGCGACGACGCGATCGTGCTCAAGAGCTCCTACGCCCTCGGCTTTCCCCGGGCGACCGAGAACGTCACCATCGCCGACTCGATGGTCAGCGGGTACGACGTCGGCACGCTGGTCGACGGCACCTACGGGCGCGACGACCCGGCGGCCGCCGACCGGGACGGCCCGACCGGGCGGATCAAGTTCGGCACCGAGTCCAACGGCGGGTTCCGCAACATCGCGATCTCGAACATGATCTTCGAGCGCTGTCGTGGGCTGGCGCTGGAAACCGTCGACGGCGGGCTGCTCGAGGACATCACGATCACCAACATCACCATGCGGGACGTGTCCAACACCCCGCTGTTCCTGCGCATCGGCGCCCGGATGCGCGGGCCGGCCGGCCGGGAGATCGGCAAGCTGCGCCGGATCAGCATCAGCGACCTCACCGTGCACAACGCCGACCCGCGCTACCCGTCGATGATCGTGGGACTCCCCGGCGAGAACATCGAGGACGTGCGGCTGCACAACATCCGGGTGTACACGCGCGGCGGGCTGTCCATGACCGAGGCCGCCGAACAACCGCCCGAGCTGATCAACACCTTCTTCGCCGAGCCGGGCGCGCGCGAGCCCTACGCGGTACCCGACCGGCCGCAGGCCTACCCGGAGCCGTCGATGTTCGGCATCCTGCCGGCCTGGGCGTTCTACGTCCGGCACGTCACCGGCATCCAACTGGACAATGTGGACTGCCGGTTCGACCGGCCGGACACCCGGCCCGCGGTGGTGCTGGAGGACGTGCGGGACGCCGACTTCCACCGGGTACGCCTGCACAAGGCCGACGGCGCCCCGAGCTTCGTGCTGCGCGAGGTCACCGACTTCGCCGTACACCAGGGCAGACCGGTGGCCGAGGTCCGCATTCCCGGCCACGTCAGCCATCGCGAGTTCTGAACCAGGGAGTCGCTCATGCCTCAGCCGTCCCCATCCCGCAGGACCTTCCTGGGCACGGCCGCCGCGGTGGCCGCGTCCCTCGTCGGGCCGGCGCCAGCCGCGACCGCCGAACACAGTGGACAGACGCGGGCAGCGCCCGGGGTGACCCTGGTCCGGGACACCCAGCTCGATCCGGCCGCGCTGTACTTCGTGTCCTACGACGGCCTGGTGAACAACGAGTCCTTCCAACAGGACGCGATCCTCACCCACGCCGGCTACCAGTACACCACCTGGTACACCGCCGACCGTAGTGCCGTGGTCGCCCGCCGCCGGCTGCCCGACGGCGCCTGGCAGAAAGCCGTGCTACCACACAAACTGACCGCCAACGACTCGCACAACGTGATCTCGCTTGGCATCTCCCCCGCCGACGGCCGGCTGCACATCGCGATGGACACCCACAACACCCCGGTGTTCTACGTCAAGTCCGTCGCCGGCCTGGTGTCCACGCCCGCCGCACACGACTGGTCACCCGCCAGGTTCGGCGCCGTGGCGCGCACTCTCGACGGCGTGGACCTCGGTGGGATCAGCTATCCGCGGTTCATCGTCACGCCGGAGCGACGACTCCAGTTCAGCTACCGCACCGGCGGTTCGGGCAACGGCACCCTGGAGTTGGCCGAGTACGACGCCGGCACCTGGCGCAAGCTCGGCAAGTGGTCCTCGGCCACCGGGACCTGGACCGCGCCCAACGGCGTGGCCAGCACGACCCGCAACATGTACCTGCACGGCCTGACCTACGGTCCCGGCGGCCGGCTGCACGCCGCGTTCACCTGGCGGGAGGGCAACGCCGGGGTGCTGTGCAACGCGGGCGGGTTGACCAACCACGACACCGGCTACGTCTACAGCGACGACCGCGGCCGCACCTGGCGCACGAACACCGGCCAACTCGCCGGCACCACCGGCGCCTCCCCGGTCGCGGTGTCCGCCGCGCTGGTCGTCGACCCGCTCGACCCCAACCACGGCCTGATGAACCAGGAAAGCCAGGCGATCGACTCGACCGGCGCCCCACACGTGGTGATCAGCTACGTGCCCGGCCGGTTCACCCAGTGCGTCACCAGCTACGCCGCCGACCGCACCCGCTGGGCCCGGTCGTTCCACGTCTTCCGTGGTGCCAACGGTTCCTGGACCAAACGCGAGGTCCCGATCCAGCCCAACGCCACCGGACGCACCCGGATCCTGTTCGACCGCGCGGACAACGCCTATCTGGTCATGCCCTTCGGCCGGATCGTCAGCGCGTCGAAAGCCAGCGGGTGGACCGACTGGACCCTGGCGTTCGACCGGCCGAGCATGAACATCTTCGGTGAGGTCACTGTGGACCACACCAGGATGGCCAGCGAGGGCGTGCTGTCGGTGCTCTACCAACAGCGGTCGTCCGGCAGCACGCCCTCACCGGTCCACGTCGCCGATTTCCGGCTCGGCTGACCTCAGCCGGTGCCGCAGGCCTGGTCGTTCAGCGTGAAGCCGCTGACCGCGGTGTTGGTCCCGCTGTAGGTGCCGTTGAAGCCGATGCCGACCGAGCCGCCGGGCGCGATGCGCGCGTTGTAGGCGACGTTGGTCGCGGTGACGTCCGCGCTGTTGGCCGCCTGCGTGTACGTCGCGCCCCACCCCGGCTGGGTCACCCGCTGCCCGGCCGGGAAGCTGAACTCCAGCGCCCAGCCCTCGATCGCGGCCGTGCCGGTGTTGGTGATGGTGATGTTCGCGGTGAACCCGCTTGAGCCGCCCCAGTTGCTCGTCTGGTAGCTCACCCGGCAGTCACCGCCGACCGGGCCGGACTGGGTCGTCACCGACGCCGTGCCGGAGTTCCCGGAGACGTTGCCGGCGGCGTCCTTGGCCCGCACGTAGAACCGGTAGGTGGTCTCCGGGGACAGTCCGGTCGCGGTGTGCGAGGTCGTGCCCGAGGTGCTGACCAACGTGAACGCGCCGCCGCTGGCACCGGTGGCGCGGTAGACGTCGTAGCCGCTCACCCCGACGTCGTCGGTGGCCGCGCTCCAGGTGAGGGTGGCCGAGTTGGCGGTCACCGCCGACACGCTCGGCGTGCCGGGGTTGGTCGGCGGCTCCTCGTCCGGCTCGCCGCCACCGCCGTAGATCGTCGCCTCCCGTGCGGTCGCGCGGATTCCGTTGGCACCGTTGAAGATTCGCTCACCCCACGAGGTGAGGCTCGCCGGGTTGAAGCCGGTGACCATGTCCAGGTACTCGACGCCGCCGCTGTTGCCGCTCCACGACCAGCCGATGTAGCCGAGTCCACGCGACTGCGCCTGCGCCATGATCGTGTCCTCGTCCGGGTTCCCGTCGGAGTGGTTGTGCCCGAACTCGCCGACCACCAACGGCAGCCCGGCGGTGCGGAACGCGTCGAAGTAGGCGTTGATCTCCGCTGCGGTGTCGTACACGCCGTACATGTGGACGGAGAAGACCGTGTTGCGGTCCGGGTCGCTGGCGAACACCGAGGCGGCGTTGTCCCGCATGATGTTGCCCCAGTCCTGTCCCCACATCGGCGCGTCAGCCATGATCAGATGGTTGAAACCGTTGCTGCGCAACCGGTTGATCGCGTTCGAGGTCGCCGTCGCCCAGGTCGCGCTGATCTGGGCGTTGTTGCCGAACGGCTCGTTGCCGATGTTGATGACGACGTAGTCCTCCTGGCCGACCAGCGCGCTCTTCTGGCTGATCCAGTACGAGACCGCCTGGTCGAGCGTCGCCGCCGCGCCCTCCTCGCCGTAACCGGTGGTGTCGTGCACTTCCAGCACGCAGATCAGCCGCGACTGCTTGCACAAAGACACCACGTTGCCGACGTCGGTCGACGGCCCCCAGCGTTGCCCGCTGCCGAGTACGACCCGGACGGTGTTCGCGCCGTGGGACTTGATGCCCGCGAAGGACGCCGTTTCGTTCTGGTACCAGACATGCGCGTGGCTCACCCCGCGCATGACGAACGCCGAGCCGTTGGCCTCGACGACACGGGTGCCGTTGACCCGCAGGCCGGTCGGCGCGGACTGCGCCGGCACCGGCA
Source organism: Actinophytocola sediminis (assembly GCF_054779715.1). Lineage (NCBI taxonomy): Bacteria > Bacillati > Actinomycetota > Actinomycetes > Pseudonocardiales > Pseudonocardiaceae > Actinophytocola > Actinophytocola sediminis. Next base: position 4,616 of record NZ_BAAGXS010000040.1, read on the forward strand.
GGAACAACATCGAGAGCAGGACCGCGAGTAGCGTGGAAATCGCGAAAGTGCGCCGAGTCTTCACGTCTTCCCTCCCACTTGTCAGCCCACGGCGTCGACCACCGCGGGGTACCACCTGTCGGAGATCTTCTGGTCTCCGGCCGCGTTCGGGTGCACGCCGTCGTAGGTGTCGGCGGCGGTGGAGAATCCAGTCCACTGGTCGACGACCGTGATCGGTGACTGGACAGTGCTCTTCGCGCTCGCCCAGCCGGGGATCGCGGCGTTGAGGTTCACCACGCGGGCGGCGCATTCCTGGCAGGAGCCGGGACTCATCGGAATGATCTGCGCGACGATGATCTTCATCGCGGGGTTGTTCGCGCGCATCTGGTCGACCAGCGTGCTGTACGCGTCGAGAATGGCCGAGGTCGCGCGGTTGCTCCAGACATCGTTGGTGCCGAAGTGCATCACCACGACGTCCGGACTGGTCGCCGACAGCCAGCCGGTCAGTTGGTTCTGTGCGGCGACATTGGTGACCAGCGCGCCGCCGTGACCCTCGTTGTCGCCGTCGTAGGGCACCCCGCAGCCCTGCGGGCCCAGCGTGCCGACGAAGTCGATGTCGGTGTATCCGTTGTCCTGCAAGCTATTCCACAGCAGTGATCGCCAACATCCTGGCGAGCCGGTGATCGAGTCACCCAGTGGCATCACGCGCACGGGTGCTGGTTGCGCGGAGATCGTCTGACCGGCGGCGAAACCGCTCGCGGCGACGATGAGCACGGCGAGAACCATGCGGAGAACGACTCTGTTCATGGGAAACCAATCCCTCTGCTCGCGGCCCTGGGAGCGCTCCCAGGGTAGCTTCGCAAGAATTTCCCCGCAACAGCGCCATTCGGGTGGTCCGCTACCGGGAGCGCTCTCAGGCCGACGACAGGCTGGACCGGCGGACGATCAGCTCCGGAGTGAACAGCACCTGCTCGTGCCGGTGGTTTTGATCGTTGGCCTCCGACAACAGCAACCCGGCCGCGGTACGGCCGAGCTGGCGCCGTGGCTGGCGCACCGAGGTCAACGGAATCGCCGACGCGGCGGCGAAGTCGATGTCGTCGTAGCCCACGATCGCCAGATCCTCCGGCACCCGCAGGCGAATGCTCACGCACTGCTGCAGCAGGCCGAGCGCGAGCAGGTCGTTGGCGCAGAACACCGCCGTCGGGCGCACCCGCGCCGACAGCCCGGCCAGCCGCTCCCCCGCGTTGCGTCCTTCCGCGACAGTCAGCGCGGTGGTTTCCAGGTGGGTCAACCGTTCCGGGTCGAGCCCGGCGCGGGTCAGCGCGGCGAGCGCGCCGTCGCGGCGGTCGCGGACCTGGCCGAGCGCGAGCGGACCGCCGATGAACGCGATCCGCTCATGACCGAGCTCGAGCAGGTGGTCCACGGCGAGCTCACCGCCGAGCACGTCGTCCACGGCGACCGAGCAGTGGGTGCCGGCCGCCCGGGTGCGGTCGACGATGACCAGCGGGGTGCCCCGGCGGGGCAGCTCGTCGAGGATCGCGGCGTCCGCGTCGGCCGGCGTGATCAGCACGCCCTGCACCCGCTGCTGTTCGAGCCGGCTGAGGTAGGTCAGCTCGCGCTCGACCCGGTTGTCGCTGTTGCACATGTACAGCGACAGGTCGTTGGCCTCCGCCTCCTCCTCGATCCCCTTGGCGACGTCGGTGAAGAACGGGTTGCTGCCGTCGAGCATGACGTAGGCCATGGTCCGGCTGCGGCCAGCGCGCAGTTGGCGGGCGGACTCGTTGCGCACGAAGCCGAGCTGGGACATCGCCGCCCGGACCCTGGCCAGGGTGGTGGCGCTGACCGTCTCCGGCCGGTTGAGCACGTTGGAGACCGTGCCGAGGGAGACCTCGGCGAGCGCGGCGACCTCGCGGACGCTCACCGACCGCTGCGGCTCTGCGGTCACGGAACCCCCCGAGCTGAAACGTTACCTGGATGGCCGAAGTGTAGCCCCTGGTGACGGGTGTCTTGACGCCTGGGAACGCGGCCGATACGTTCCCCGACGACGGACCTTGAAACCTTTCATTCCGGGAGGTGCCCGCGATGACGCAGGCCACCACGCCGCTGTTGGAGGTCCTCGACGTCGCCAAGTCGTTCGGCAGCGTGGCCGCCGTTCGGGGATGCTCGCTGCGGTTGCTCGCCGGCGAGGTACACGCGCTGGTCGGGGAGAACGGCGCCGGCAAGTCAACGATCGTGAAGATGCTGGCCGGGGTGCACCGGCCGGACACCGGCAGCCTGCTGGTCGACGGCGAGCCGGTCGAGTTCGGTGGGCCTGGCGATGCCATGGACGCCGGCATCGCGGTCATCTACCAGGAGCCGACCCTGTTCCCGGACCTGTCGGTGGCCGAGAACATCGCCATGGGGCGCCAGCCGCGCGGCCGGTTCGGGATCATCGACCGTGGCCGGATGCGCCAGTCGGCCACGGAGTTGTTCGATCGACTGGGGGTGCACCTGGACCCGGCGCGGCCCGCGCGCGGGCTGTCCATCGCCGACCAGCAGATCGTCGAGATCGCGAAGGCGATCGGCGGCCGGGCCCGGGTGCTGATCATGGACGAGCCGACCGCCGCGCTCTCCTCGGTCGAGGTCGCGCGGCTGTTCGCGGTGGTCCGCGCGCTGCGGGACGAGGGAGCCGCGGTGCTGTTCATCTCGCACCGGTTCGAGGAGATCACCGCGCTGTGTGATCAGGTGACGATCATGCGTGACGGTGGGCACGTGTCGACCGACCCGATCGGTGAGCTGACCGTCGAGGAGATGGTGCGGCGGATGGTCGGCCGGGACCTCGACGCGCTGTTCCCCAAGCAGGAGGTCGAGCCGGGGGCGGTCGTCCTGGAGGTCGACGGCCTGACCCGGGCCGGGGCGTTCCGGGACGTGACGTTCGAGGTGCGGGCCGGGGAGATCGTCGCGCTCGCCGGGCTGGTCGGCGCCGGCCGGTCGGAGGTCGTCCAGGCGGTGTTCGGAGTGGACGGTCGGGACGCGGGGACCGTGCGGGTCAACGGGAAGCGGGTCCGGCCGCGGTCGTCTCGGGCGGCCATGGCCGCCGGGATGGCGTTGGTGCCGGAGGACCGGCGCCAGCAGGGGCTGGTGATGGACCTGTCGATCCAGCGCAACGTGACGCTGCCGCGCGCGGGTGCGCTGGCCAGGCTGGGACTGCTCGGCGGGGGTGCCGAGCGGCGGGAGGCGGCGCGCTGGACCGAGCGGTTGCGGACCAGGTACGGCAGGCTGGCCGATCCGGTGCGCACGCTGTCGGGGGGTAACCAGCAGAAGGTCGTGCTGGCCAAGTGGCTGGCGACCACGCCGGGGGTGCTGATCGTGGACGAGCCGACCAGAGGCATCGATGTCGGCACGAAGGCCGAGGTGCACCGGCTGATGTCGGCGCTGGCCGAGGAGGGGGTGGCGGTGCTGATGGTGTCCTCGGAACTGCCGGAGGTGCTCGGCATGGCCGACCGGGTCCTGGTCATGCGCGAGGGCCGGATCGTCGCCGAACTCCCCCGCGCCGAGGCCACCGAGGAGTCCATCATGTTCGCCGCCATGGGCCAGGGAGCAACCCCATGACCCCCCCTCCTCGCACTCGACGCAGCGAAGGGTCCCTTCACTGCACTGCACGCAGCGAAGGAGCCCTTCGCTGCGGGGCGGCGGGCGTGGCGTGAGCACGGTGAGGGCGCCGGTGGCTGGGCCGGACACGGAGGCTGTGACATCGGGTGGGCGGCTGGGGGCGCTGCTGCGGGTGCGGGAGCTGGGGATCGTGCTGGCGTTGGCGGTGTTGGTCGGGTACACGGCCTTCGCCAACCCGCGGTTCCTGTCCGCGCAGAGCATCCGGGACATCCTGCTCGGCACGTCGATCCTCGCGGTGCTCGCGGTCGGCCAGGCCATCGTGATCGTCACCAGGAACATCGACCTGTCGGTCGGCTCGGTGCTCGGGCTCACCGCCTTCGCGGTCGGCACGGTCATGCAGGACAACCCCGGTCTCCCGGTGTTCGTCGCGCTGCTGGTCGGGATCGCGATCGGCGGGGTCTGCGGGCTGATGAACGGCGTGCTCGTGCGCTACGGCCAGGTCCCGGCCCTGGTGGTCACCCTCGGCACCCTCTACGTCTTCCGCGGCATCACCTACAGCTGGGCCGGCGGCCAGCAGATCACCGCCGACGAGCTCCCCCGCCGGTTCCTGTCCTTCGCCGGCGAGTCCGTGCTCGGGATCCCCTGGCTGGTGATCATCGCGCTGGTGGTGGTCGCGGCCGCCGGCGTCATCCTGCGCAACTACCGGGTCGGCCGGGAGCTGTACGCGATGGGCTCCAACCCCGAGGCCGCCTCGCTCGCCGGCATCCGCGTCGGGCGCAACACCCTCGGCGCGTTCGCCGTCAGCGGGGCGCTCGCGGGCCTGGCCGGCGTGCTGTTCGCCGTCCGGTTCGGCACCATCGACGCCGCCGCGGGCACCGGCTACGAGCTCAACGTGGTCGCCGCGGCCGTGGTCGGCGGGGTCGCGGTGTTCGGCGGCAGCGGCACCGTGTGGGGCGCCGCGCTCGGCGCGCTGCTGCTCACCGTGATCGGCAACGCCCTCGCGGTGCTGGACATCAACCAGTTCTGGCAGCAGGCCATCGTCGGCGCGCTGATCCTGCTCGCCATCGGGGTCGACCGGCTGGTCGCCGTGCGCACCGCGCGGGCGTTGAAGAGAAGTGGGGCCGCCCGATGACCGAGCTTGCGAGCAACCGCACTTTCCGCGCACCTCGGCTGGCCAGCTGGGACGTCGCGGTCATCCTGGTCGCCGTCCTGGCCCTGGTGGTGGCCAGCGGCGTGGTGGAGAACTTCGCCACCACCCGCAACGTCGGCTTCCTGGTGCTCGACCTGCTGCCCATCGCGCTGCTGGCGCTGCCGATGACCTTCGTCATCATCACCGGCGAGATCGACCTCTCGGTCGCCAGCACGCTCGGGCTCACCTCCGCGGCCCTGGGCTCGATGTGGACCAGCGGGATGGCCATCGAGACGATCATCCCGCTGTGCGTCCTGCTCGGCGCGGTGCTCGGCGCGGTCAACGGCGTGTTCGTCACCGTCTTCCGGCTGCCCTCGCTCGCGGTCACCATCGGCACGATGGCGCTGTTCCGCGGGCTCGCGTTCGTCGTGCTCGGCGACACCGCGGTGGCCGACTTCCCCGCCGCGTTCACCGGCTGGGCCACCGGCACGATCGGCGATGGGCCGGTGCCCAACGTGTTGCTCCCGCTGCTGGTCCTCGCCGCGCTGTTCGTCGTCGTGCTGCACGCGACGCCGGTTGGCCGCGCGGTGTTCGCCGCCGGCGCCAGCGAGCAGACCGCGCGGTTCTCCGGCGTCCGGGTCGACCGGCTGAAGTTCTGGCTGTTCGTGGTCAGCGGCGCGGTCGCGGGACTGGCCGGCGTGCTGTGGACCCTGCGCTACTCCAGCGCCCGCGCCGACAACGGCCTCGGGCTCGAACTGGCCGTGGTGGCCGCGGTGCTGCTCGGCGGCGTGTCCATCTTCGGGGGCAAGGGCGCCATGCCGGGCGTGCTCGCCGGCGTGCTGCTGCTGGCCACCGTGCAGAACGCGCTCCGGCTGGAGGACGTGACCAACGAGGCGCTCAACATCGTCACCGGCGCGCTGCTGATCGTGTCGGTGCTGCTGCCCAACATCGGCCGCTCGGTGCGCGCCGCCACCCGCCGCAGACGCCTGCGCACCCCAGAACGACAACCGCAGTGATCTTCCCGAGAGAGGCGACATCGATGTCCCGAAACCGAACGTTACGCGTGCTCACCGCCGCGGCCCTCGCGCTCACCCTGGCCGCGTGCGGCGGCACGACCAGGGAGGACACCGCCGACGAGCCGGGCGGCGCGGAGGCCACCGGCACCGCCGACCCGGAGGCCGCCCTGCAGGAGGGCGTCAAGATGGCGTTCCTGCCCAAGCAGCTCAACAACCCCTACTCCGACATCGAGGTGAGCGGCGGCGAGGAGGCCCTCGGTGAGCTGAAGGGCGAGTACAAGCTGGTCGGCCCGAACGACGCGAGCGCCTCCTCACAGGTCAGCTACATCAACACGCTGATCCAGCAGCAGCACGACGTGATCGGCATCGCCGCCAACGACCCCAACGCGGTGTGCCCGTCGCTCAACCAGGCCCGCGACGCCGACATCAAGGTGGTCTCGTTCGACTCCGACGCGGCCAAGGAGTGCCGCGACGTGTTCATCAACCAGGCGTCGACCCAGGGCATCGGGGAGAAGCTGGTCGAGATGACGACCAAGCTCGCCGGCGGCTCCGGGGAGATCGCGATCCTGTCCGCGACGCCCAACGCCACCAACCAGAACGCGTGGATCGAGGTGATGAAGACCGAGCTCGCCAAGCCGGAGAACGCGCAGCTCAAGCTGGTGAAGATCGCCTACGGCAACGACGAGGACCAGAAGTCCTTCCAGGAGGCCCAGGGCCTGCTGCAGTCCTACCCGAACCTGAAGGTGATCGTGTCGCCGACCACGGTCGGCATCGCCGCGGCCGCGCGCTATGTCAGCTCGTCGAGCTACAAGGGCAAGGTGGCGATCACCGGTCTTGGCACGCCCAACCAGATGCGGGAGTACATCAAGGACGAGACGGTCGCCGAGTTCGCGCTGTGGAACCCGGCCGACATCGGCTACCTGGCCGCCTACGCCGGCGTCGCGCTGGTGTCCGGGCAGATCACCGGCAAGGAGGGCGAGACCTTCACCGCCGGCAAGCTCGGCGACTACGAGGTCGGCGCGGACGGCGAGATCGTGCTCGGCCCACCCACCGTGTTCGACGCGAACAACATCGACGACTTCGACTTCTGACCATGAGGTACTGCTTCCGACTGCAGGTCCGGTCAGACCGGTTGGCCGAGTACACCGAACGGCACCGATCGGTCTGGCCGGACATGCTCGCGGCGCTGCGCGACGCCGGCTGGCGGAACTACTCGCTGTTCGTGGACACCGACGGCCTGCTCGTCGGCTACGTCGAGGCCGACTCGCTGGACGCGGCGCAGGCGGCGATGGCGGCCACCGACGTGAACCGGCGCTGGCAGGCCGAGATGGCGGAGTTCTTCACCGGCATCGACGGCCGGCCGCCGGACGAGGGGTTCCGGCTGCTGACCGAGGTGTTCCACCTCGACGACCAACTCACCCAGGAAACGTGATTCCAGTGTCTGACCTGACCGCCGTGCGGCGAGCACTCGCAAGCCAAGAGATCGAGACCCCGTCCTGGGCGTTCGGCAACTCCGGCACCCGGTTCAAGGTCTTCGCCCAGCCGGGGGTGCCCCGCTCGCCCCAGGAGAAGATCGCCGACGCGGCGACCGTGCACCGGTTCACCGGCGTCGCGCCGTCGGTGGCGCTGCACATCCCGTGGGACACAGTGGCCGACTACGCCGACCTGACCAGCTACGCCGGCGAGCTGGGCGTGCGGATCGGCGCCATCAACACCAACGTGTTCCAGGACGACGACTACAAGCTCGGCTCGGTCACCAACCCGGACCCCGGCATCCGGCGCAAGGCGACCGACCACCTGATCGAGGCGATCTCGATCATGGACGCCACCGGTTCGCGCGACCTGAAGCTGTGGTTCTCCGACGGGATCAACTACCCCGGCCAGGACGACCTGCGCGACCGGCAGGACCGGCTGGCCGCCGCGCTGCGGGAGACCTACGACCGGCTCGGCGACGACCAGCGGATCGTGTTGGAGTACAAGCTGTTCGAGCCCGCGTTCTACGCCACCGACATCCCCGACTGGGGTACCTCCTACGCGCACTGCGTCGAGCTGGGCCCCAAGGCGACGGTGTGCATCGACACCGGCCACCACGCGCCGGGCACGAACATCGAGTTCATCGTGGCGTTCCTGTTGCGGCAGAAGAAACTCGGCGCGTTCGACTTCAACTCCCGGTTCTACGCCGACGACGACCTCATGGTCGGTGCCGCGGACCCGTTCCAGCTCTTCCGGATCATGTACGAGATCGTCCGCGGCGACGCGCTGCACCCCGACCGGGGGATCGCGTTCATGCTCGACCAGTGTCACAACATCGAGCAGAAGATCCCCGCGGTGATCCGCTCGGTGATGAACGTCCAGGAGGCGACCGCCAAGGCGCTGCTGATCGACCGGGACGCGCTGGGCGCGGCCCAACGCGCGGGCGACGTGCTGGAGGCCAACGCGGTGCTGATGGACGCCTACAACACCGACGTGCGCCCGCTGCTGGCCGAGGTGCGCGCCGACGCCGGCCTGGACCCCGACCCGATCGCCGCCTACAAACGCAGCGGCTACCAACACGAGATCGAAACCACCCGAGCCGACGGCCAACAGGCAGGATGGGGCGCATGACCGGAAGCGCACGCAGCGAAGGGTCCCTTCGCTGCGTCGAGTGCGGTGAAGGAGCCCTTCGCTGCGTTGAGTGCGGTGAAGGACGCCTTCATCGCGTGGCGGGGCGGGGGTGGGCGTGAGTACTGCGGGGGAGCTGGTGGCGCGGAGCAACGAGCTGGGGGGCGATCCGCGGAACACGAACTTCGCGGGGGGCAACACCTCGGCGAAGGGCACGGCCGTCGACCCGGTGACGGCCGAGGCGGTGGAGCTGTTGTGGGTCAAGGGGTCCGGGGGTGACCTGGGCACGCTCACCGAGGCCGGGCTGGCGACGCTGCGGCTGGACCGGCTGCGCGCGCTGGTCGAGGTGTACCCGGGCGTCGACCGCGAGGACGAGATGGTCGCCGCGTTCGACTACTGCCTGCACGGCCGGGGCGGCGCCGCGCCGTCGATCGACACCGCGATGCACGGCCTGGTCGACGCCGCGCACGTCGACCACCTGCACCCCGACTCCGGCATCGCGCTGGCCACCTCGGTCGACGGCCAGGCGCTGACCAAGGCCTGCTTCGGCGACCGGGTCGCCTGGGTCGACTGGCGACGGCCCGGCTTCCAGCTCGGACTGGACATCGCCGCGGTCAGGGCCGCCAACCCGCGGGCGATCGGGGTGATCCTCGGCGGCCACGGCATCACCGCCTGGGGCGAGACCTCCGAGCAGTGCCGGGACCACTCGCTGGAGATCATCCGCACGGCCGAGCGCTTCCTGGCCGAGCGGGGCGACGCGGCGCCCTTCGGCGCGGCCGTGCCCGGCTTCGCCGCGCTGCCCACCGACGAACGGCACGCCAGGGCCGCCACGCTGGCACCGGTGATCCGCGGCCTGGCCTCCACCGACGCCCGCCAGGTCGGCCACTACACCGACACCGACGAGGTCCTCGACTTCCTCGCCAGCGAGAAGCTCGGGCCGCTGGCCGCACTCGGCACCTCCTGCCCGGACCACTTCCTGCGCACCAAGGTCCGCCCGCTGGTCGTCGACCTGCCGGCGACCGCGCCGGTCGAGGACGTGGTCGCCCGCCTGGCCGAACTGCACCAGGCCTACCGCGCGGACTACCGCGCCTACTACGAGCGCCACGCCGACCCCGACAGCCCGCCCATGCGCGGCGCCGACCCGGCGATCGTGCTCGTGCCGGGGGTCGGCATGTTCTCCTTCGGCAAGGACAAGCAGACCGCGCGGGTCGCCGGCGAGTTCTACGTCAACGCCATCAACGTCATGCGGGGGGCGGAGTCGGTCTCCCGCTACGCGCCGATCGACGAGCGGGAGAAGTTCCGCATCGAGTACTGGTCCCTCGAGGAGGCCAAGCTCCGCCGCCAGCCGGCGCCCAAGCCGCTGGCCGGGCGGGTCGCGCTGGTCACCGGCGCCGGCTCGGGCATCGGCCGGGCCATCGCGCTGCGGCTGGGCGCCGAGGGCGCGTGCGTGGTGGTCGCCGACCTCGACGCGGCGGCCGCGGCGACGGTGGCCGCCGAGATCGGCACCACCGACCGGGCGGTCGCGGTCACCGCGGACGTGACCGACGCCGACGCCGTGCGGGCGGCGCTGGACGCGACCGCGCTGGCGTTCTGCGGGGTGGACCTGGTGGTGAACAACGCGGGCCTGTCGATCTCCAAGTCGCTGCTGGAGACCACCGAGCGGGACTGGGACCGCCAGCACGACGTGATGGCGAAGGGCTCGTTCCTGGTCGCCCGCGCCGCCGCGAAGACCATGATCGACCAGGGGCTCGGCGGCGACCTGATCTACATCTCGTCGAAGAACGCCGTGTTCGCCGGCCCGAACAACGTGGCCTACGGGGCCGCGAAGGCCGACCAGGCCCACCAGGTCCGGCTGCTGGCCGCCGAGCTCGGTGAGCACGGCATCCGGGTCAACGGCATCAACCCCGACGGAGTGGTGCGCGGCTCCGGCATCTTCGCCAAGGGCTGGGGCGCACAGCGCGCCGCGGTCTACGGCGTGCCGGAGTCCGAGCTTGGCGCCTTCTACGCCAAGCGCACGCTGCTCAAGCGGGAGGTGCTGCCAGAGCACGTCGCCGCGGCGGTGTTCGCGCTCACCGCGGGCGACCTGTCGCTGACCACCGGCCTGCACATCCCCGTCGACGCCGGAGTCGCCGCCGCCTTCCTCCGCTGACCCACCGCTGAAAGGGGAGAACCATGACCGACACCCTGGACCGGCAAACCGGCCTCGGCATCACGAGGATCACCCCGCGTAAGACCAAGATCGGGCTCGTGGCCGGCGGGCTTGGGGCCTACTGGCCGCAGTTCCCCGACCTGCTCCCCCAACTGCGGCACTCCGCCGAGCGGGTGTCCGCGCGCCTGCGCGGGCTGGACTGCGAGGTGGTGGACGTCGGGTTCATCTCCGACGAGCGCGACGGCGCGGCCGCGGCGCAGCGGCTGCGGGCGGCCGACTGCGACCTGATCATCGGCTTCCTCACCACCTACATGACCGCCTCGATGCTCGCCCCGGTCGCCCAGCGCACCGGCGCGCCGGTGCTGCTGATCAACCTGCAGCCCACCGAGGTGATGGACCACGCGACCTTCGACACCGGCGCCTGGCTCGCCTACTGCGGCGCCTGCCCGCTGCCGGAGATGGCCAACGCGTTCCGCCGCTGCGGCGTGGAGTTCCGCTCGGTGTCCGGGTATCTCGGCGACGAGCGCGCGTGGGCGCGGATCGAGCGCTGGATCGCCGCGGCGGGGGTGCGGGCCGCGCTGCGGCACGGGCGCCATGGGCTGCTCGGCCACCTCTACCCGGGGATGATGGACGTCGCCAGCGACCCGACGCTGGTGACCGCGCAGTTCGGTGGGCACGTGGAGATCATGGAGATCGACGACGTGCGGGTGCGGGTCGAGCAGGTGACCGACGCGCAGACCTCGGCCAGGATCGAGCTGGCGACGTCGATGTTCACCCTGGACTCCTCGGTGGTCGACGAGGACCTGGCGTGGGCGGCCCGGGTGTCGGTCGCGCTGGACCAGCTGGTCGACGACTTCTCCCTGGACTCGCTGGCCTACTACCACCGGGGCCTCGACGGCGAGACCCACGAGCGCGTCGGCGCCGGCCTGATCCTGGGCGCGTCGCTGCTGACCGCGCGCGGCATCCCGGCCTGCGGCGAGTACGAGCTGCGCACCTCGCTGGCGATGCTGATCATGGACCGGCTCGGCGCCGGCGGCTCGTTCACCGAGTTCCAGGCGCTCAACTTCCGGGACAACGTGGTCGAGATGGGCCACGACGGGCCGGCACACCTGGCGATCAGCGCGCACAAGCCGCTGCTGCGCGGCCTGGACGTGCTGCACGGCAAGCGCGGCTGGGGTGTGTCGGTGGAGTTCGACGTGGCGCACGGGCCGGTGACCGCGTTCGGTCTCGGTCAGCGGCGCGACGGCACGTACACCATGGTCGCCGCCGAGGGCACGGTCGTGCCCGGCCCGCTGCTGCGGATCGGCAACACCACCTCGCGCGTGGACTTCGGCTGCGACCCCGGTGAATGGACCGACGCGTGGTCGGCCTCCGGCGTCGCGCACCACTGGACGCTGGGCACCGGTCACCGGGTGGCCGAGCTGACCGCGGTGGCCGACCTGCTCGGCCTGGAGCTGACGGTCGTCGCCCCGTGACCGTGACCGAACGCGGCGAAGGGTCCCTTCGCTGCGTCCAGTGCAGCGAAGGGTCCCTTCGCTGCAGGGCGGGCGGCCGGAGGGTGCGGTGACGGTCCTGCGGCTCGCGGCGGTTGATCTCGGGGCCAGTAGTGGGCGGGTGATGCTCGGCGAGGTCGACCGGGACTCGGTGGTGCTGCGGGAGATCCACCGGTTCGACAACGGCCCGGTCGAGGTCGGCGGCACGCTGCACTGGGACGTGCTCGGCATCTACCGTGAGGTGCTGGCCGGGCTGCGGGCGGCCGGGCCGCTCGACGGCGTCGGCATCGACTCCTGGGCGGTGGACTACGGCCTGCTCGACGCCGACGGCGTGCTGCTCGGCAACCCGGTGTGCTACCGGGACTCCCGCACCGACGGGGTGGCCGACGCGCTGCGCACCGTGGTGCCGGCGACCGAGCAGTACGCGGTGACCGGGCTGCGGGAGCTGCCATTCAACACGGTCTACCAACTGGTGTCCGAACTGGACAGTGCGCGGCTGCGCGCGGCGGCCACCATGCTGCTGATCCCCGACCTGCTCGGCTACTGGCTCACCGGCGAGCGCGGAACCGAGCGCACGAACGCGTCGACCACCGGCCTCTACGACGCCACGCGCGGCGAGTGGGCGACCGGCCTGGCGCGCCGGGTCGGCGTGCCGACCGGGCTGCTCGCGCCGCTGCGGTCGGCCGGCGAGGTGCTCGGCCCGACCACGCCGGCGGTGACCGCCCAGCTGGGGTTCACCGTGTCGGTGGTCTCGGTCGGCTCGCACGACACGGCCTCGGCGGTGGTCGGTGTGCCGGCCGCGCGGGAGGTGCCGTTCGCGTTCATCTCGTCCGGGACCTGGTCGCTGGTCGGGGTCGAGCTGCCGGCGCCGGTGCTCACCGAGCCCGCGCGGGCCGCCGGGCTCAGCAACGAGTCCGGAGTGGACGGCACGACTCGCCTGCTGCGCAACGTGACCGGGCTGTGGGTGCTGACCGAGTCGGTGCGCGGGTGGGACTCGGTCTCGCTGGCCGACGCGCTGGCCGCGGCCGCCGGCGCGCCCGCGTTCGGCTCGCTGGTGGACATCGACGACCCGGTGTTCCTGCCGCCGGGCGACATGCCGGCCCGCATCGCGGCCGCCTGCCGGGCCACCGGCCAACGCCCGCCAACCGGCGTCGCCGAGATCACCCGCTGCGTGTTGGAGAGCCTGGCACTGGCCTACCGGCGCGCGATCCGCCGGCTCGGCGAGGTGACCGGCCAGCGGGCCGAGGTCATCCACCTGATCGGCGGCGGCGCGCACAACGAGCCGCTGTGCCAGCTCACCGCCGACGCGTGCGGCCTGCCGGTCGTCGCCGGCCCGGTGGAGGCGACCGCGCTGGGCAACGTGCTCGTGCAGGCCCGCGCGCTCGGCGCCGAGCTGCCCGACCGCTGGGCGATGCGCGCGCTGGTGGCCCACGCGTTCCCCACCCGCACCTATCGGCCGGGCCCCGCCGCGACGACGTGGGACGACGCCGAGGCCCGCTGCGTGGCGCTGGGGGTATGGGGCTAGCGCACGCCCAGTTCCAGCGCACGCAGCCGGTCCGGGTCGGCGATCATGTCGATCTCGCTGATCCGGTCGCCGGTGAAGGTGAACGCGAGCACCGCCGCCAGCCTGCCGTGCGGCGCCATGACGATTCCGTACGAACCGTCCACAAGGGCCACCACGGAGACCGCGGCCCGCTCGCCGGAGCGCACCGCGGTCTTGCCGACCGCGCGGACACCGCGCAGTGTGATCGGCTTGGGCGAGGGCACGACCGCCGGGTCGGCGCGCAGCACGACATCCGGGGCGAGCAGGGTGAGCAGTGCGTCGAAGTCGCCGTCGCGGGCGGCGGCGAGATAGGCCTCGACGACGGGCCGCTGGCGGGCGAGGTCGGCGTCGGGCACCCGCGTGGTGCCCCGGACCCTGCGCCGGGCGCGGCTGGCCAGTTGCCTGGTCGCGGCCGGGGTCTTGGCGATCATGGGGGCGATCTCGTCGAACGGCACGGCGAACATGTCGTGCAGGACGAAGGCGAGGCGTTCGGCCGGGGTCAGCGTGTCGAGCACCACCAGCATCGCGAGCCCGACCGAGTCGGCCAGCTCCGCCGCCCGCGCCGGGTCCACAGCGGACTCCGGCACATCCGTCCCGAGTGGCTCCTCGCGCCTGGTCTCCCTGGCGCGCAGCATGTTCAGGCACACCCTGGCCACCACGGTGGTCAACCAGGCGGCCGGGTTCACCACCTCGGCGGTGTCCGCGTGGTTGAGGCGAAGCCAGGTCTCCTGCACGGCGTCGTCGGCCTCGGTGGGCGAGCCGAGCATCCGGTAGGCCACCGCGTGCAGCCGCGCCCGGTGCTCCTCGAAGTCCACCCCACCCGTCACCTGGCCAGACAACCACATCGCCATCGGCGGCGTGGAGGGGCCCGTGGCCCCTCCACGCCGCCCTTCAGCGGGTCAGAGCGCGTTCTGACCCGACGCGAGCCGGTCGACCCAGCCGCCGAAGGAACTCCAGCCGGACCACCCGCTGTTGGGCGCGGTCTGCCAGATGTGCCACAGCGCGCTGTCCGAACCGCTGACGAACACCTCGAGGCGGCCGTCGTTGTTCCGGTTGACGTTCAGCAGGTTGATCCAGCCACCGAGGGAGTTCCAACCGGACCAGCCGTTGTTCGGCGCGGTCTGCCAGACGTGCCACAGGGCCCCGTCCGAGCCTCGGGTGAACACCTCGAGCCGGCCGTCCTGGTTGTTGCCGACCGCGAGCCGGTCGATCCAGCCACCGAGGTGGCCCCAACCGGACCAGCCGTTGTTCGGCGCGGTCTGCCAGATGTGGTACAGCGACTGGTCACCGCCCCGGACGAACACCTCGATCCGACCGTCCTGGTTGGTCGCGGCCTCGAGGTCGTCGATCCAGCCACCGAGGTGACCCCAGCCCGACCAGCCGTTGTTCGGCGCGGTCTGCCAGATGTGGTACAGCGACTGGTCACTACCCCGGACGAACACCTCGATCCGACCGTCCTGGTTGCGCACGGCGTCGAGATCGTCGATCCAGCCACCGAGGGAGTGCCAGTTCGACCACCCGTTGTTGGGCGCGGTCTGCCAGATGTGCCACAGGGCCCCGTCCGAACCCTGGGCGAACACCTCCAGCCGACCGTCGGCGTTGTTGGTCACGGCCAGCTTGCCCACCGAACCACCGAGGTTGTGCCAGTTCGACCAGCCGTTGTTCGGCGCGGTCTGCCAGATGTGCCACAGGGCCCCGTCCGAACCGCGGACGAACACCTCCAGCCGGCCGTCGAGGTTACGGCCGACCTCGATCTGGTCGACCGAGCCGCCGAGGGATCCCCAACCGGACCAGGTGCTGTTGGGCGCGGTCTGCCAGATGTGCTCCAGGTCCTGACCAGCGCCGCGGACGAACACCTCCAGCCGGCCGACCGAGGTGTCCGGCTGGGCCGGCGCGACGGCCGGCACGGCACCAGCGGTGGTGTTGACCATGGCGAAAGAGGTGGCGAGGAAGGAGAACACCAACGCCGCGACGACTGTTCGTAGTCGCCGAGTCGATCTGTATGCGATCATTTATCCAATCCCGATTCTACGTGTCTGGAGTTTCTTCGAAGAATTTCCGCCGGCGAAAACCGATATTCTGTGCTCATCGTCAATTCCTGTTCGTCGGGCCGCTGGTACCAGTCGATGTTGCGCGCGACCACCAACTTTGGGGGCACGGGCACCGGCGCACAATCCCCGTTCCGGGTCAACGCAAACCTCTATCGAGTGAGGAATTCGTTACTGGCCCGCTGCCGCGCGCCCGAACGGGTCGCCGGCGGCGGTGTTGTGCGGGCAGCCAAAAATCCGCGGCGCCCGGTCAGTGTGACCGGGCGCCGCGGATCCTGGTCAGGATCTCAGCGGAACAGGCGGGCCGGAACGGCGTCGGCCAGCGCCTGATAACCGGTCGGGTTCAGGTGCAGGTGATCCCCGACGTCGTAGGCCGGATTGAGCTGCCCGGAGTTCGCGGGGTCCCGGGACACCCGGTCGAAGTCGATCACCTCGGCGAACTGGCCGCTCGTGCGGATCCACTCGTTGACCGTCTGCCTTGCCGCCTCACGGTGGCCAGCGGGGTCGCCGTAGTCGTGGCCGCCGAAGGGCAGCAACGTGGCGCCGTAGACCGTGATGCCCATCGCCTGTGACCGCACCACGATCTGCTCGAAGCCGGCGATCAGGTCCCGCGCCACCTGCTTCTGCGCGGCCTCGGTCGCGGGCGCGACGCCGATGTCGTTCACCCCGTGGAACACGATCAACCACCGGACCCCGCTCTGTGCCAACACATCCCGGTCCAGCCGGGCGAGCACGTTGGGGCCGAGGCCGTCGGCGAGTACCCGGTTGCCACCGGCCGCCTGGTTGAGCACGGCCACGTCGGCGGTGCGCCGGTCGGACCGCAGGCGGTCGACCAGCCGGTCGGGCCAGCGGTCGTTGCCGTTGGTCGTCGAGCCCCGGCCGTCGGTCAGCGAGTCGCCGAGCACCGCCACCGCGTCGGCGGTGTGCCGGGTCGAGACCTCGACGCCGCTCAGGAAGTACCAGTGGTCGGTCGGCGTCGCCCCCGGCAGGCGCTCGTCGGCCACGTGGTTGCCGGCGAGCAGGTGCGAGGTGGTCCGGGAGCCGGGATGGGAGGTCACGGCCGTCGACGCCTGACCGTCGGCGAGGTAGACGGTCACCGTCAGGTTCGTCGCCGGCGCCAGTGAGAAGCTCAGCGGATCGGACACCATCTGCGCGCCGACCGGGATGTCCACAGCGGACCGGCCGGCGAAGGTCACCGGCCGCGCGGTGCCCGGCTCGATCCCGTCGACCCCGGCCTGGCCGGCCGCCGGTGCGGCCACCGACACCGCGGTGATCGGCAGTACCGCGCCGCCGAACGCGTTGGAGAACCGCAGCCGCAACCGGCTGCCGCCGACCGAGACCCGCACGGTCTGGCGCAGCGTGCTGTCGGCGAGCACCACGTCCGGTCCGGTGAACGGGGGCGGGGGCATGTTGTGCGGCTCGGTCAGCTGCGGCATCGCCGTCCAGGTGTTGACCCAGTGGTCGACACGCCCGTGCTCGCGCAGTTCGACCATGGCCGGTTCGGCCGCGTCGCGCCGGTCCCCCTCGGTGCCGACCGCGTTCGACATCGTCCCCACGGCACCGGTGAGGACGACCACCGCGACCAGGATCAGGACCGATGTTCTTCTGCGCATGGCCGCATCCTCCGCTGGGTCCGCAGGATCCGAAAATTTCGGAATTTCCTCGGTAGTTTCATCAAATTAGAGGGTCCCACACCACGGGTCAAGGAATTGTCGGAGGTGTAGGCCAGAATGCCGGGCGTGAGTGTGCCTGAGAGCAAATTCCTGCGCATGGTCAACCGGCTCGCCGAGGTCGAGCAGGCGCGGACCCCGGACTACACCTCCTTCAGCGTGCGCGGCAAGCGGTTCGGCTACCACTGGCCGCGCACCAGGACCGCGGGCCTGAAGCAGACCCTGACCGAGCAGGCCGCGCTGGTCTACGAACGACCCGACGTGTTCGAGGTGCAGTTCACCGCGGGCGGCTTCGGCTGGGTGGTGGTGCACCTACCGAAAATCGACGCCGCCGAGTTAACGGAACTGCTCTACGAGGCCTGGCGGCTGTCCGCGCCGGAATCGCTCGCCGAGGAACACCCGCTCCGGTAACGCGGCCGGCGCTTGACCCTCGCCGAACCGCGATCGTATGGTCGGTGTTCCACTGTACGAACTCCGTTCCGTCTCACGGCACACGCGGACTCTCGGCGGGGGGAACACGATGACGCTCGCGCTGGAGCATCTGACGATCATCGATCTCACCCAGGTGATGGCCGGACCCTTCTGCTGCCAACTGCTCGGCGACCTCGGCGCGGACGTGATCAAGGTCGAGCCGGTCGATCGCGGCGACGCCACCCGCGAGGCGACCGGGCACCGGCTGGCCGGCGGCGAGAGCTCGGCGTTCCTCGCGGTGAACCGGAACAAGCGCGGCATCGCGATCGACCTGCGCAGCACCGCCGGGCTGGCCGCCTTCCACCGGCTGGTCGGCTCGGCCGACGTGGTGGTCGAGAGCTTCCGCCCCGGGGTCGCGGCCCGGCTGGGGGTGGACTACCCGGCGCTGCGGCGGATCAACGAGCGCGTGGTGTACGCGTCGATCTCCGGCTTCGGCCAGACCGGGCCCTACGCCGGCCGCCCCGGCTACGACCTGATCGCCCAGGCCATGTCCGGGATCATGAGCGTCACCGGCGACCCGGCGGGCGAGCCGGTCAAGAGCGGCGTGCCCGTCGCCGACCTGTCGGCCGGCCTGCTGTGCGCAGTGGGCATCCTCAGCGCCTGCCTGTCCCGCACGGTCACCGGCCGCGGCCAGGCGGTCGACACCTCGCTCTACGACGCCGCGCTCGCCATGTCGGTCTGGGAGACCGCCGAGCTGTGGGCGACCGGCAGGCCGCCCGGCCCGCTCGGGTCCGCGCACCGGGTCAGCGCGCCCTACCAGGCCTACCCGACCCGCGACGGTCATCTCACCATCGGCGCCAACAACCCCCGGCTGTGGCAGCGGTTGTGCGCGGTGCTCGACCGGCAGGACCTGCTCACCGACCCGCGCTTCGCCACGAACGACGACCGGCTCACCCACCGCGCGGACCTGGCCGCCGAACTCGGCGACACCCTGTCCACAGGGGACACCGACGACTGGGTCGACCGGCTGCTGGCGGCCGGAGTGCCGGCCGGGCCGATCCGGGACTACCAGCAGTCCTGCGCGGATCCGCACACGCTGGCCAGGGAGATGGTCGTGGACATGGACCACCCGGTGGCCGGCACCGTGCGCGCCCTGGGCATCCCGGTGAAGCTCAGCGAGACGGCCGGCACGATCCGGCGGGTGCCGCCAGGGCTCGGCGAGCACACCGACGAGCTGCTGCGCGCGGTCGGCTACTCCGCCGACGAGATCGACCACCTGCGCGACGAAGGGGCGGTGGGATGACCGAGGACCTGCACACCGACATCACCGGCGCGGTCGCCACGGTCACGGTGAACCGGCCGGGTGCCCGCAACGCGATGACCATGGCCATGTACGAGGCACTGGCCGACTTCTGCACGCTGGTCGACCAGACGCCCGAGGTGCGGGTGGCCGTGCTGCGCGGGGCCGGAGGCAAGGCGTTCATCGCCGGCACCGACATCAGCCACTTCCGCGACTTCCACGGCGCGGCCGACGGCATCGCCTACGAGAAACGGGTCGAGGCGCTGCTCGGCCGGCTCGAGCGGGTGCGCGTGCCGACGATCGCGGTCGTCGAGGGCTACGCCACCGGCGGCGGGTTGACCATCGCCGCGGCCTGCGACCTGCGGCTGTGCACGCCGGGCGCCCGGTTCGGCCTGCCGATCGCCAGAACGCTCGGCAACTGCGTCTCCATGGCGACCTACGCCAGGCTGGTCGCGCTGATCGGCGCGGCCAACACCCTGCGGCTGGTGCACCTCGCCGATCTCGTGGACGCCGCCGAGGCGCTCCACATAGGACTCGCCACCGAGGTGGTCGAGGACGCCGGCCTCGACGAGCGGCTCGCCGAGCTGTGTACCCGCCTCGCCGGGCACGCCCCGCTGACCATGCTGGCCACCAGGACCGCGCTGCGCAGGCTGCGGGAACAGGCGCTGCCGCCGGACGAGGACCTCATCGCGATGTGTTACGGCAGCGCCGACTTCGCCGAGGGAGTGGCCGCGTTCCTCGACAAGCGCCCGCCTCGCTGGCAGGGCCGGTGAGGCGGCGATGGCGGCGGCCAGGTCAGCTCCCGGCAGGCGGCGGCCGGTAGCCAAGGGTCGCGCTGACCCGGTTGGCGGCCTCGGTCACCAGCACGCCGTAGGTCTCCCGCAGGTCCGCCGGCATCCGGCTGCCGGGCGCGGACACCGACAGGCTGGCCGAGACCAGCCCTTCGTGGTCGAAGATCGGCGACGCGACGGCCGTGACGTCCGCCCGCCACTCCCCCACGTTGGTCGCGAAACCCCGGCCGCGCACGCGATCCAGCTCGGCGAGGAACTCCTCCCAGTCCACAATGGTCCGATCGGTGTGCCGCGCGAGCCGGTCGCCGACGATCGCCCGCACCTCCGTCGGCGAGCGGTGGGCGAGCATCGCCTTGCCGTTGGACGAGCCGTGCAGCGGCACCGCGCTGCCCAGCGGGATGACCGCGCGGATCGGGTGCTCGGTCTCGAGCCGCTCGATCAGCACCGCCCGGTTCTCCTGCAGCACCATCAGGTGCGCGGTCTCCCCGGTCTCCCGGCGCAGCTCACGCATCATCGGCAGCGCGGCGTCGCGCACGCCGATGTCGGCGATGGCCCGCTGCCCGATGTGCAGCGCCCTGGTGGTGAGCACCCAGCGCGTGGTCTCCGTGCCGTCCGGGCAGATCCAGCCGGCCGTCCACAGTGTCTGGAGGGCGCGCTGCACCGTGCTCTTGGGCATCACCAGCTTCCTGGACAGCTCACCGACGCCGGCCGGCTGGGCGTAGGCGACCTCCTCGAGCACCCGGAAGGCGGCGAGCACGGTGCGCATTCCCTCACTCATTCCGGCAGTGTAGGCAGCATCGGGTCACAGCCAGCCCGGCAGGACGAAGATCATCCAGGACAGCACCGGGGCGACCACGATCATGCTCAGGCCCCAGATCATCAGGCCGCGGAACACCCGGTCCCGGACGGCCTCCGGACTGCTGGCCACGGTCAGCGCGCCGCTGGTGGAGAACGGCGAGGAGTCCACGACCGAGGACGAGATCGCCAGTGCCACGATCAGCCCGACCGCGCCGACCTGACCGGTGAGCAGGAACGGCACGGCCAGCGGGATGAGCGCGCCGAGGATGCCGGTGGTGGACGCGAACGCGGACACCGCGGCGCCGATCAGGCAGATGACGAACGCGGCCAGCAGTGGCACGCCGATGTTCGCGACGCTGTCGCCGAGCATGTCGATGGTGCCCTGCCGTTCCATCAGCGCCACGTAGGTCACGATGCCGCAGATCAGCAACACGGTCGGCCAGGCGATCGCGGCGACGCCCGCCTTGGTGTCCTTCGGGAACAGCACGCAGATCACGGTCGCGATGCTCAGCGAGAGCAGCCCGACGTCGATGTCGAACCCGAGGGTCACCACCACCAGCACGACCAGCCCGACAAGAGTCACGACGCGCTGGGGGTTGAGCGTGGTGACCTCGGTCAGGGTGTCGGTCCTGGTCGCGGTGGCCGCGCCGCCGGCGGTGGCCGGCGCGGGCTCCGGTGCGGTGCCCGATATTTCCTCGACCCGCCGGTTGAGCAGTTCCCGGCCGCCGAAGAGCACGAACACAGCGATGCTGAGCACCAGGTTGAACAGGAACGAGCCGAGCCACAACAGCAGCGGATTTCCCGGCAGTTCGCTGCGCTCGACGACCCCGTTGGTGATCACGCCGAACACGCCGATCGGCGAGAACCCACCGGCACTGCCACCGTTGATGATCAGCAGGCCCATCAGCATCGGGTTGATCTGATGGCGCACCGCGAAGGTCATGCCCACCGGGGCCATGATCGCGACCGCGCCGGGCACCACCGCGCCCACCGAGGTGAGCAACGCGGTGACCGCGAACATCACCCAGGGAATCAGCGCGATGCGGCCTCGTACCGCACGGACGCCCATCTGGATGAGCCAGTCGACGGTGCCGTTGGCCTTGGCCAGGCCGAACAGCAGGGTGACCCCCACCAGCACGACGAACAGGTCGCCGGGGAATCCGGAGAACAGCTCGTCCTCGGACTCACCGAAAACGATGGTGCCGACACCGAAGGCGCCCAGGAATGCGACCGCCCCCATATTCACGGAGCGCACCGTGGCCAGCAGTACGATAAGCACCAACACGATTATCGAAACTATTTGTCCGGTCATAGGGAACTCCCCGAGGCGACGGCGGCTCGCGAGAACGGAACGTAGTATGACCTGAATCACAAACGTTAGTCAACAGTTCCCCATAACCGACAGGAGTTGGCGATGCCATACCCGGCCGGACGGCATTTCCTGCAAATTCCCGGTCCGACGAACGTGCCGGACCGGGTGCTGCGCGCGATTTCCGCCCCCACGATCGACCACCGAGGAGCGGAGTTCGCCGCCAGCACCCGCGACGTGCTGGCCGCGCTCGCACCCGTCTTCGGCACCACCGGGCCGGTGGTCGGCTACCCGTCCTCGGGCACCGGGGCGTGGGAGGCCGCACTGGTGAACACCCTGAGCCCCGGCGACCGGGTGCTCGCCTACGAGACCGGCCACTTCGCCACCCTCTGGCGCGAACTCGCGCTCGGCCTCGGCCTCCAGGTCGACTTCCTGCCGGGTGACTGGCGGCACGGGGCCGACCCGGTGGCCATCGGCGAGCGGCTGGCACGGGACACCGCGCACGACATCCGCGCGGTCTGCGTGGTACACAACGAAACCTCCACCGGCGTGACCAGCCAGATCGCCGACATCCGGCGGGCGATCGACGACGTCGGCCACCCGGCGCTGCTGCTCGTGGACACCGTCTCCTCGCTCGGCTCGATCGACTACCGGCACGACGAGTGGGGCGTGGACGTCACGATCTCCTGTTCGCAGAAGGGGTTGATGCTGCCGCCGGGCCTGGGCTTCAACGCGGTCAGCCAGAAGGCCCTGCGGGCAACCGAACACGCCACCCTCCCCCGGTCCTACTGGGACTGGCGGCCGATCCTGGCCGCCAACGAGCGCGGCTTCTTCCCCTACACCCCACCGACGAACCTGCTCTACGGACTGCGCGAGGCGTTGGCCATGCTCAACGAGGAAGGCTTGGACCAGGTGTATGCCCGCCACCAGCGCCACGCGCGGGCCACCAGGGCGGCGGTCCTCGGCTGGGGCCTTGAGGTGCTCTGCCTGGACGAGCACGCGCACTCGGCGTCACTGACCGCCGTGCTGGTGCCGGCCGGCACGGACGCGGACGCGATCCGCGCGCTCATCCTCGACCGGTTCAACCTCTCCCTGGGCACGGGCCTTGGCCGGCTGGCCGGCCGGGTCTTCCGCATCGGCCATCTCGGCCACCTCAACGACGTCTCGCTGGCCGGCACCCTCGCCGGGGTGCAGCTCGGCCTGGAACTGGCCGGCGTGCCGGTCGACCAGAGCGGGATCACCGCCGCGCTGCGCGTGCTGGCGGCCGGGTGATGCGCGACCTCGAACACCGGCTGCGCACCGACCTGGCGGGCGAGGTCGCGTTCGACGACTACACCCGCCAGCTCTACGCCAGGGACGCCAGCATGTACGCGATCACCCCGCTGGGCGTGGCGTTCCCGCGCGACGCCGACGACGTCGCCGCGGCCGTCGCCGCCGCGCGCGCGCACGACGTGCCCGTGGTCGCGCGCGGCGCCGGCACGAGCCTGGCCGGGCAGACGGTCGGCCCTGGCCTGGTGCTCGACCTGTCCCGGCACCTGAACCGCATCCGCGTGCTCGACGGGGAGGCCAGGGTGGCCCTGGTCGAGCCGGGCGTGGTCCAGGACCAGCTCAACCGGGCCGCCGCCGCGCACGGCCTGATGTTCGGGCCGGACACCTCCACCAGCAACCGGGCCACCATCGGCGGCATGATCGGCAACAACTCCGCCGGCAGCGGTTCGGTGCGCTACGGGATGACCATCGACCACGTCCGCGAGCTCGACGTCGTGCTGTCCGACGCCTCGCGGACCACCCTCGGCGCCACTGAACCGTCCACATCGGACACCCTGGCCGGACGGATTCCCGAGCAGTTGCGGCGCATCCTGGAGACCGACCGCGACGCCATCGACACCGGGTTCCCCCGGTTCTGGCGCCGGGCCGGCGGCTACCGGCTCGACCGGCTGGCCGGCGACTTCGACCTCGCGAAGTTCGTCGTCGGCTCGGAGGGCACGCTGGTGGTGGCGACCAGCGCGCTGGTCGACCTGGTCGACCGGCCGAGGCACACGGTCATCGCGGTCGGCCACTTCACCTCGACCCAGGCGGCGATCGCGGCCACCGAGGACGCGCTGGCCTGCGACCCCGCCGCGGTCGAGCTGATGGACCGGACCATCCTGGACCTGTCCCGCGAGCGGATCGAGTACGCCGCGCTGGGCACGATCCTGCACGGCGACCCGGACGCGCTGCTGTTCGTCAGCTTCACCGGCGACGACCAGCCGGCGCTGACCGGCCAGCTTGACCGGCTGACCTCGTTGTGGCGCAAGCACAACCACGGCTACCACACGCTGGCCGCGGTCACCGGACAGCAGCAGAGCGCGCTGCTGAAGGTGCGCAAGTCCGGCCTCGGGCTGCTGATGGCGGCCAGCGTCGGCGCCCGCAGGCCGCTGGCGTTCGTCGAGGACACCGCGGTCGACCCGGCGCACCTGCCCGAGTACACCGCGCGGTTCGCCGAGATCCTGGCGCGGCACGGCCTACGGGCGGGCTTCTACGGGCACTGCTCGGTCGGCTGCCTGCATGTGCGGCCGTTCGTCGACCTGACCGAACCCGGCGGCGTGGCCACGATGCGCGCGGTCGCCGAGGAGATCCGGGACCTGGTCGGGGAATACGGCGGGGTCAACTCGAGCGAGCACGGCGACGGCCTGGCCCGCAGCGAGTTCAACCGGACGCTGTTCGGCGACGAGCTGTACGAGGCGATGCGCCGGGTGAAACGGCTGTTCGACCCGGACAACACGCTGAACCCCGGCAAGATCGTCGACGCGCCGGCGATGACCGACAACCTGCGCGACCCCGCGCTGCCGCCGGCGCGCCCGATCACCACCCGGCTCACGTTCGAGGTGGTCGGCGGGATGCGCGGCGCGGCCGACCGGTGCATGAACATCGGGCTGTGCCGCAAGGAGGGCGCCGGCGCCATGTGTCCGTCCTATATGGCCACTAGGCGGGAGGAGGACAGCACCCGCGGCCGGGCCAACGCGTTGGTGCACGCACTGTCCCAACCGGACCCGAAGACCGCGCTCGGCGACGAGCGGCTGCACGAGGTGCTCGACCTGTGCCTGATGTGCAAGGCGTGCAAGAGCGAGTGCCCGCTCGGCGTCGACATGGCCAAGCTCAAGAGCGAGACCCTCGCCCACCACCACGACCTGCACGGCGTGCCGGCGCGGTCGCGGGTCTTCGCCGGCATCCGCGCGCTGAACCGGCTCGGGTCGGCCACCGCGCCGCTGTCGAACCTGCCCAACCGGCTGGCTCCGGTGCGCGCGCTGCTGGAACGCCGGCTCGGCATCACCGCGCGGCGCCCGCTACCGCGTTTCGTGCGGCGCAACCTCGCCGCCTGGTTCCGCCGGCACCGGCCGGCCCGACCGGACGCGCCGCGTGGTCCGGTGACCATGCTCGCCGACTCGTTCACCACCTACACCGAGCCCGGTGTCGGCCAGGCGACCGTCGAGCTGCTCGAACGCGCCGGCTACCGGGTCCGGCTCGCCGCGAACGGGTGTTGCGGGCGGGCGAGCCTGTCCAAGGGACTGCTGGACGACGCCCGGCGCAAGGCAGCCGCGCTGGTGACCGTGCTGGCCGGGTCCGAATCGCCGATCGTGGGCTGCGAACCGTCGTGCCTGCTGACCCTGCGCGACGAGACGCGGTCGCTGCTGGGCGACCATCCGCACGCCGGCCAGGTCGCCGACCGGGTGCGACAGGTCGAGGAGCTGCTCACCGAGGCCATCGACGCCGGCGACCTGCGGCTGGCCGAGGACTCGCCGGTGGCCGGGCGGCGGATCCTGTTCCACGGCCACTGCCATCAGAAGGCCGACGTCGGCACGGCCGCGACGATGGCGTTGCTGCGCCGGATTCCCGGCGCGGAGGTCGTCGAGCTGGATGCCGGCTGCTGCGGCATGGCCGGCTCGTTCGGGTTCGAGGCCGAACACTACGAGGTGTCCATGACCGTCGGCGAGGACCGGCTGTTCCCCGCCGTGCGCGCGGAACCGGCCGGCACGCTCATCGCCGCCACCGGGGTCTCCTGCCGCCAGCAGATCGGGCACGGCACCAGCCGCCACGCCCACCATCCGGTGGAGTTGGTGCTCGCCGCGACCGGCGACCCACGGTCTACCGTGGACTTCGCCGACGTTGATCACCGACGGTAACCGACCCGCACAGGATTTCCTCAGGTTCGCCAGGCACACTGGTGGCCGATGACGTCCATGCTCGAGCGGCCACCTGTGCCATCGACGGTCACCCACAGGCCCGGCAGGCGGGTCCCCGCGACCATCGCCGCGCTGGCGCTGCTGGTGGCCGCCACCGTGCTGGTCAACTTCGTGCTCCCGACCTGGGCCTATCCGGTGTGTGGGCTGGTGGTCACCGTGGGGTTGATCGCGGTGGCGCGCTGGACGGGGTTGCGGGCGCGATGCATCGGGTTCGACCGCCAGCACCTGCGCCGCGCGGCGTTCTTCGGCCTGGTCGGCCTCGCCGCGATCGCGGTGGCCTTCGGCGTGGCCGTCGCCGTGCCGGCGCTGCGGGACCTGTTCGGCGACGGCCGGCTGGACACGCTGGGCGTCGGCTCGTTGCTGTGGGTGACGCTGATCCGGATCCCGCTGGGCACCGTGCTGCTGGAGGAGATCGCGTTCCGGGGCGTGCTGCCGGCGCTGCTCGGTGCGAGTGACCGGTGGCGGTGGCGCCCGATCCTGGTCGCGGCCGCCCTGTTCGGGCTGTGGCACGCGCTGCCGTCGCTGGCGCTGATGGAGAACGCGGCCATCGACTCCGCGCTCGGCGGAGTGCCGACCTTCGTGGTGTCCGTGCTCGCGATGCTGGGGGCCGCGCTGGCCGGGGTGCTGTTGCACTGGTGGCGGCACACCGGACGCGGGCTGCTCGCGCCGATGCTCGTGCACCTGGCGACCAACTCCGGTGGCGTGCTCGTCGCGTGGTGGTTGCTGACCAGCGGCTGAGTCCCTCAGCGGAACAGGCGCGGCGGTACGGCCGCCGCCATCGCCGCCATGCCGGCGTCGTTGGGGTGCAGGTGGTCGCCGCTGTCGTAGGCGGCGAGCAGTCGTCGCGGGTCGGCGGGATCGCGCAGGGCGGCGTCGAAGTCGATGACCGAGTCGTACTCGCCGCTCGTCCGGATCCAGGTGTTCACGGCCTGGCGTTTGGCCTCGTTCTCCTTGGTGTAGAAGCCGAGCGTGTCGTCCTTGAACGGCAGGATCGTGCCGCCGTGGATCTCCAGCCCGGCCGCGTGCGCGCGGACGACGAGCTGGCGATGGGCGGCGATGAGCTCGGCCGCGGTCACCGTCTCGCTCGGCGGGGCGGTGGTGCCGGGGTGGCCGAGGTCGTTCACCCCGAGCAGCACCACGACGTCCTCGACGCCCGGCTGGGCCAGCACGTCCCGGTCGAACCGGCGCAGGGCGCCGTGGCCGAAGAAGGCGGCGAAGTTCTCCGCGTCGGTGCCCGGCGGCGGGTTCGGGTCGTGCAGCAGGCGGTTGCCCGCGACGCCGAGGTTGAGCACGCCGGTGTCCCGCAGCCGGTTGGCCAGCAGGTCCGGCCAGCGGTGGTTGGCGTTGAGGTCGGTCTCGAAGCCGTTGGTGATGGAGTCGCCCAGGGCGACGACCGCGCCGGTGTCCCCGGTCGTGCGCACGCTGATCGCGGACAGGAAGTACCAGGCGGTGATGGTGCTGGTCGCGGTGACCGTGCGGTCGGCGGTGACGTTGCCGGCGGCGAGCACGTTCTCCTGGTAGGCGAAGTTGTGCAGGCTGGTGACCGGGGTCGGGTCGGGAACGTAGATGCTGACCACCAGGTCGGCGCGGGCCGGGATGGCGAGCCGTACCGGGTCGCTGACCAGCGGGGCGCCCGCCGGGACGGTCGCGCTCCGATGCCGGCCGAAGGTGACCGCGCGGTCGGTGGCCGGGACGATGTCGGTGCCCGTGGCCCCCGCGCGCCGGGCGAGGCGCACCTCCCCGATCCGCAGCGGGGTCGTGCCGAACTCGTTGGTGAGCCGTAGCCGCAGCGCGTCGCCGCCGACGCTGGTGTGCACGACCTGGCGGACGGTCTCGTCGACCATCGTCGGCGTGGCGGTCGCCGGCGTCTCGGTCGGCACGTTCGCCCAGGTCCCAACCCAGGCCGAACTCCCGGCCGGACGCCCAGCGGGCCCAGTGGCCGCGCCGGTAACCAACCACGCACCGACCAGTACCACGGTGACCAGCAACGCGGCCAACACCTGACCGGCGCGAGCGGGAGTCGATGACATGAGGCCTCCTGGACCGGCTACGTCAGGCGCGAACCGCGGGTCGGGAGTGTTGGACTCGCGGAGTTGCTGCGGTCGGTGGGGTGGTCAGGTGGAGGGTTTCTTCTTCGCGGCGTCGGCGGCGGCGCCGCAGATGATCACCGCGGCGCCTACCGGGATGAACAGCCACCACATGCCGGCGAGGATGGTCAGCACGAGCGCGGTCGGCATGCCGATGATCAGGCTCAGGCCGGCGATGGCCTCCAGGGCCACCACGCCGGGGGTCTTGGCCGCCAGTTCCGCCTTGCCGCGGGGATTGGTGACCAGTTGGCCTGCCTTGCGCACCAGCTGGGTCGGTGAGGTGGCCGAGCTGAGATCGGGATGCGGCGCCGGTAAGTCGGTGAACAACGCCTCCAACTCGCCCCGGGTGCGGGCGGCCACGGCTCGCGTGCACCGCTCCTCGTACTCCGGGAGTTCGAGCCGGCCGGTGGACAGGTGCTCGCCGAGGGTCGAGACCGCCTCGTCACGTTCAGTGTTGCTGATCCGGATGTCGGCCTCGCCCGCCTGCGCCATGGGGCAGATTGTATGGCCACAGACGGGTTCTGGAGCCCACGAGATCTCTTTTGTTGTTGATCAACAAAAGTGTGTTCAGTTTGCGAGAAAGCGTGCGATACTCCTGACCGAAGTCTTCACACAGCTGTCACAAACAGCCAACACCAACCCTCCTCCCTCCCAGCCTGCCCATCGGACAGGCGGTCGCGGCGTGCGCCGCGCAAGAAAGGTGCGGAAACCCCATGGCAGACAACAGCGAAGACAACAGAGACGACGTCCAGGACAGACCCGCCGGGATGACCAGGCGCGACGTCTTCAAGGCCTCCGCGAGCGCCGCGGCCATGCTCGGCGCGGCCGGCTTACCGGTGCTGACCACCGCGACCCCGGCCCTGGCCGCCGGTGGACACGGCGACGGACACGGCGGCGGGCACGGCGGGCGCGGCCTGCGCGTCGAACCGCTGATCCCCCACCGCAACCGGGGCATCATCCTCTACAGCGTGCGCGACCGGATCACCGCCGCGCCCGACGACAGCGGGGTGCCGTACGGGTTCGAGCGCGTGCTCGCCCGGCTGGCCGAGATCGGCTACCAGGAGATCGAGTTCGCCGGCTACACCCAGCACACCTCGATCCTCGGCCGCCAGATCACCCCCCGCGAGATCCGCAAGATCCTCGACGACAACGGGTTGGTCGCCAACGGCACGCACACCCAGATCAACCCGGACACCTTCGAACAGCAGCTGGACATCGCGCAGGAGCTCGGCATGCGCAACATCGGCACCGGCTCCGACCCGACCAACAGCTCCTACCGCGCCGACTGGGACGCCGCCGCCGACACCTGGAACGACCTCGGCCGCCGCGCGCGGTCTCGCGGGCTGCGCCTGTACACCCACAACCACGACGTCGCCTACAGCTTCCTGCTCGACGCCGGCCCGACCGACGCCGACGGCCGGCCGACCCGCTCGTCGGGGACCCGGCGGCTGGAGTACTTCTTCGACCAGACCGACCCCCGGTACGTGTTCTTCGAGATGGACGTGTTCTGGGCCTACGTCGCCCGGTTCAAGCACCAGACCTACACCGACCGGCACGGTCGGCAGCGAACCGACCTGTTCGACCCGATCCTGACCGTCGCCCCGCGCACCACCCGGTTCCCGCTGTTCCACGCCAAGGACGGCAACAAGAACCCGGCCGTGCCCAACGGCCACGACATGGTCCCCCTCGGCGTCGGCGACCTCAACTTCCAGCAGTTCTTCCAGACCATCGGCGAGCAGGACTTCCACCACGCCAACTGGGAGCAGGACAACGCCCCCGGCGGCACCGCCGTTCCCGGCCAGTCACTGGACTTCGCCGCGCAGAGCTACACCTCCATGTCCGAGCTGACCATCTACCGACGCTGATCAGCGATCCGCCGGACCCCCTGGAGGTGCGAGTTCCATGAGACCCACCGTAGGACGCCGGTTGCTGATCGGCGCCACCAGTCTTGTCCTCGTCGCGGCCGCCGCGCTGCCCGGAGTCGGCGCCGGTGCGGCCGCCGAACCCGGCGCGGTGGCCGCGGCGCCGAGCTATCAGGTGCTGGTGTTCACCAAGACCGCCGGCGACCGCCGACCGTCCATCAGGGACGGTGTGGCCACGATCCGGGAACTGGCCCGCAACAACGGTTTCCGAGTCACGGTCACCCAGGACGCGGCCGCGTTCACGCCGGCGAACCTGGCCAACCACCGCGCGGTGGTGTTCCTCAACACCACCGGCGACGTGCTCAACCCCGTACAGGAGAACGCGTTCGAGGACTACATCCGCGCGGGCGGGGGCTATGTCGGGGTGCACGCCGCCGCCGAGACCGAGCCGGACTGGGACTTCTACCAGGACCTGGTCGGCACCACGGTGGCCGGCGTGTCCGGGGTGAGCCGGGGCAACGTCGCGGTGGCCGACCGGGCCCACCCGTCGACCGCGTCGGTGCCCAGGACGCTCACGCTGACCGAGGAGTGGTACAACTTCGCGGCCAACGTGCGCGGCGCGCAGCACGTACTGGCCACTGTGGACGAGAAGTCGTTCACCGGCGGCACCATGGGTTTCGACCATCCGATCGCCTGGTGCCAGGACCACGTCGGCGGGCGCTCCTGGTACACCGGCCTCGGCCACTCCATCGAGTCCTATCGCAACCGCAACGTCCGCGAACATCTGCTCGGTGGCATCGAGTGGGCGGCCGGCGCGACCGACGGCGACTGCGGCGCGACCGTGCTCGGCAACTACGAAAAGGTCACCCTCAACGACGAGCCGGGCGAGCCGATGTCGCTGGCCGTCCTGCCCGACGGCCGGGTGCTGCACAACACCCGCGGCGGCGAGATCCGGCTCTACGACCCGGAAACCGGCGCCAGCCCGGTGATCACCACGGTGCCGGTCTACGCCCACGACGAGGACGGCCTGCAGACGATCTCGCTGGACCCGGACTTCGCGAACAACGGCTGGGTCTACGTCTACTACGCGCCACCGCTGGACACCCCGGTCGACGACCCGGCCACACCGGGGGTCAACGAGGGTGACGCACCGGCCACCAGCACCGACCCCGCGGCCTGGGACCCGTTCAAGGGCTACAACCAGCTCTCCCGGGTCAAGTTCGTCGAGTCGCCGACCCCGCACCTCGACCTGAGCACCGAGCAGCAGATCCTGCGGGTGCCGGTGGACCGGGGAATCTGCTGTCACGTGGCCGGCAAGGTGAAGTTCGACGGCAAGGGCAACCTGTACCTGATCACCGGTGACGACACCAACGCCGGCGGCTCCGACGGCTTCACCCCGATCAACGACTCGCCCAACCAGGGCCCCGGCTTCGACGCCCAACGTTCCTCGGCCAACACCAACGACCTGCGCGGCAAGGTGCTGCGGATCAAGGTGCGCGCCAACGGGACCTACACCAGCCCGAAGGGAAACCTGTTCCCCGAGGCGCAGGACCACGACGACCGGACGCGGCCGGAGATCTTCCTGATGGGCCTGCGCAACCCGTTCCGGTTCGATGTGGACAGTGCGGGCCGGGTGTACGTCGGCGACTACTCCCCCGACGCCCGCACTCCCGACCCGACCCGGGGACCGGAGGGCACCGGCCGGTGGTTCGCCACCAACAAGGCCGGCAACTACGGCTGGCCGTACTGCGTCTCGCCCAGCCTGCCCTACATCGACTACGACTTCGCCACCAGGACGTCCGGGGAGCGGTTCAACTGCGGCGCACCGGTGAACGACTCCCGGCACAACACCGGGCGCCGGGTGCTGCCGGCGGTCCAGCAACCGCAGTTCTGGTACACCTACCAGGACCGCACCCCGTGTGCCGGCGCGTACCTGGAGACGCCACCGGCCACGTGTGACTTCACCTGGCCGGTGATCGGCACCGGCGGGGTCGGCCCGCACGGCGGCCCGCTCTACACCTACGACCAGGCCAACGCCTCGGAGACGAAGTTCCCGGCCTACTACGACGACGCCGTGGTGTTCGGCGAGTTCACCAGGGACAAGCTGTTCATGATGCGCACCGACGGCCGGGGCAACCTGGTCGGCGTCGAGCAGTTCCTGCCCGGCGTGGTGTTCGACAACCCGATGGAGATGGAGTTCGGCCCGGACGGCAGCCTCTACGTGCTCGAGTACGGCGACGGGTTCTTCCGCCCGAACCCGGACGCGCAGCTCGCGGTGATCCGGTACGTGAAGGGCACCCGATCGCCGGTCGCGGTCATGGACGCCACCCCCACCTCGGGCACCGCGCCGCTGACCGTCCAGTTCGACAGTGCCGGCACCCACGAGCCGGACCCCGGCGAGACCATCACCCTGGCCTGGGACTTCACCAACGACGGCACCACCGACTCGACCGAGCCGGCGCCGGCGCACACCTACACCGCCAACGGCACCTACGCCGCGAAGCTCACGGTGACCGACTCCAGCGGGAAGAGCTCCGTGCTCACCCGCACGATCACCGTGGGCAACACGGCACCGACGGTGACGGTGACCGCACCGGTGGCCGGGTCGTTCTTCGACTGGGGTGAGTCGGTGCCCTACAACGTCACGGTCACCGACCCCGAGGACGGCACGATCGACTGTTCGCGGGTGACGGTCACGTTCGTGCTCGGGCACGACGAGCACGGGCACGGTCAGGGCTCGACCACCGGCTGTACCGGCACCCTGCCGACCCCGGCCGACGGCGGCGACCATGCCGGCGGCTATCTGTGGGGTGGCATCAGTGCCTCGTACACCGACCTCGGTGGGGGTGGACAGCCCGCGCTGACCACCATCGGCCAGACGGTCATCCAGGTGCCGCGCCAGCAGGCGGAGCACGCCAGGGTACGGCAGGGGGTCGACCTGACCGTGTCCACCGACACCGGTGGTGGGCTGCACGTGTCGGGGATCGACCAGGGTGACCATCTCGCGTTCGACCCGATCAACCTCGGGGCGGCCGACGCGATCACCTTCCGGTACTCGGGTGGCTCGGCCGGCACGGTCGGGCAGCCGAGGGCGGCGGTGGAGCTGCGGTTGGACTCGCCGACCGGTCCGCTGGTCACCACCGCCACGTTGGCGGCCACCAGCGGCAACAACGCGTGGGCCAGTCAGACCGTGCCGGTCGACCAACCGGCCGGTGGACATCGCCTCTACCTGGTGTTCACCGCGGTTCCCGGCGGACCGAGCACCGCTCTGGTCAACCTGAACTGGGTGGAGTTCACCAGGTCGGGATAACCACCCGGTGCGTTCACCCCAGTTCGCTGGGTGACGACTGAAGAGCCCTGAATGCCTCATTGAGGACGTTGAGCGTCCCCAATGAGGCATTCAGGGTGTTTTCGTTGTGTGACAAGCACGTTTCCACAATGTTCAGCCGACTCTTGACCTCCCGTGCGCACAGACCCTAAGGTTCTGCCAGTCATAGGACGTCCCATGTCCTATCTCGTGGCACAGGAGGCGCGGGTGTCCAGATTTCGATCCGGATTCGGTCAGGCAGTAAACCGGCGGGAGATGTTGCGCCTCACCGGGATCGCCGGTGTCGCGGCCGCCTTCTCGTCAACTCTCGCCGCGTGCGGCGGCCCCGCCTCCACGAACTCGACCGGCGACACCGCCGACTCGATCACCGCGGTGGTCGGCTACGGCAACAACCAGACCTGGGACCCGCTGCAGACGGCGTCCGCCTTCTCCATGGCCGCCATCCTGCACTGTTACGAGTCCCTTGTGGAGGGTGACCCGCTCACCCGCGAGCCATACGCCGGCCTGGCCAAGGAACTGCCAGCGGACGTCACCGGCACCAGCTTCACCATCGAGCTGCGCGACGGCGCGAAGTGGCACGACGGCAAGCCGGTGACCACCGACGACGTCGTGTTCACCTACGCCAGGGCACTCGACCCGAACGAGAACGTGCTGGTCCGCACGTTCTTCGACGGCTGGCTGCAGGAAGTGCGCAAGGTCGACGACAAGAAGGTCGAGTTCGTCCTCAGCAAGCCGTTCCCCTATGTACTGCAACGCATCCAGACGGTCAAGATCGTCCCCAAGCACGTCTTCGACGGCAAGTGGGCCGACGCGATCGCCGGCAAGGTGGTCGGCTCCGGCCCGTACAAGATCACCGAGCAGGCCCCGCTGTCGCACACCCGCTTCGAGCGGTTCGACGACTACAACGGCCCCCGGCCGGCGATCTACAAGTCCATGCTGTGGAACTCGATCGTCGACGCCGCACCCCGGGTCGCCAAGATCTCCGGCGCCGAGCCGGCCGCGCAGATCGTGGAGAACATCCCGCCGGCCAACGCCGACCAGCTCGAGAAGGACGGCCGGACCGTCGAGTTCGCCGACGGCGGCAACAACCTGTGGCTGATGTTCAACACCACGCACGCGCCATATGACAACAAGCTGGTCCGCCAGGCGCTGCACCACGCGATCGACAAGGACAAGATGATCGAGGTCGGCCTGAAGGGCAAGGGCACGGCCGGCCTCTCGTTCATCAACCCCAACCTGGACACCGCCCAACCAGCGGCCAACGACCTCGCCTACGACCCGGACAAGGCCAAGGAACTGTTGCAGCAGGCCGGTGTCAGCGGCCTGTCGGTCACCCTGTCCACCACGAACACCACGCTGGTCATGGACTGTGTGAACGTGATCAAGGAGGGCTGGGACGCCATCGGCGTCACGACCACTTTGGACACCCAGGACACCAAGGCGCTGTTCTCCAAACTGGACAGTGGGGCCGACTTCCACGTCGTGGCCACCACGCAGAACGCCGAGCAGTTCGGCAACGACCCCGACCTGCTCATCCGCTACTACTACTCGGGCGCCGGCGTGTCCGCCAAGTACTCCAAGTGGACCGGGGCCAAGGCGTTGCTGACCCAGCTCGACCAGGCGACCGCCGAGGCCGACGACGCCGCGCGCGAGCCGCTGACCAAGAAGGTGCTGGACACGCTGGCCGACGAGGCGGTCGTGTACCCGATCGTCTTCACCCACAACGGAACCGCGTGGGACCCGAAGGCGCTGTCCGGGGTGCGCGCCCAGGGCTATCCCGGCATCAACCTGAACCAGGCCGAGCCGGTCGCGTGACGGGACCAGTCTGGTGATCGTCCTGCGGATGCTGCTCGGTCGCATCCTCTCGCTGATCCCGCTGCTGCTCGGTGTCACGCTGTTCGTGTTCATCGTGATGCGGTTCGCGCCGACGGACCCGGCACTGGCCGCGTTCGACGGCGCGAACGCGACCGATGAGCAGCTCGACCAGTTCCGCCGGGAGAACGGGCTGTTGGACCCATGGCCGGTGCAGTACGGCCGGTTCATCTGGCAGCTCATGCAGGGCGACTTCGGCACCAGCCTGATCGGCAAGCAGCCGGTGGCCGACATCATCACCACCGCGCTGCCGCTGACCGTGCAGCTGACGTTGATGGGGCTGGTCATCGCGATCGTCGTGTCGCTGGTGCTCGGGGTGGTCTCCGCGGTCTTCCGGGACCGCTGGCCAGACCAGCTCATCCGGGTGGTCTCGCTGGCCGGGGTGGCGGCCCCGGCGTTCTGGATCGCGCTGCTGCTCGTGCAGTGGCTCGCCGTCGGCGAGGGGTTGTTCCCCACCAGTGGTTACGTCAGCATCAACGACTCGTTCTCCGGCTGGCTGAACTCGATGACCCTGCCGGCGGTGTCGCTCGCGATGCCGGTCGCCGCCCAGCTGACGAGGATCATCCGCACGTCGATGGTCGAGGAGCTGGACAAGGACTACGTGCGCACCGCGCGCGGCGGCGGCCTGCCGCCGGTGGTCGTGGTCGGCCGCAACGTGCTGCGCAACGCCCTGGTCACCCCGCTGACCGTGCTCGGGCTGCGGTTGGGCTACCTGCTCGGCGGCGCGGTCGTCATCGAGACGATGTTCGCGCTGCCGGGGATGGGGCAGAACATGATCCAGGCGGTCAACGACGGCGACAGCGCGAAGGTCCAGGGCTTCGTGATCACGATCGCGATCGGCTTCGTGCTGGTCAACCTGATCGTCGACATCCTCTACCTGCTGGCCAACCCCCGCCTCCGGAGCCACTCGTGATCCGCAACCGCAGCGAAGGGTCCCTTCACTGCGTCCAGTGCAGCGAAGGGACCCTTCGCTGCGTTCCGACCGGGACCCGTGAGGGGGTGGCTTGATGCGGCGGGGGTTGACTGAGCGGTTGAGTCGGGGCGGCGGGGTTCGGTTCCGGCGGTTGGGGGTCACGTCCTGGATCTCGCTCGCGGTGTTGGTGCTGCTCGCGCTCGCGGCGGTGTTCGCGCCGCTGATCAGCGCGCACGACCCGTACCTGCTTGGCTCCGATGTGGACGGTCCGACCGGGGACCACTGGTTCGGCACCGACTCCTCCGGGCGCGACATCTTCTCCAGGGTCATGCACGGCGCCCGCTGGTCGCTGGCGATCGGCCTTGGCGCCACGGTGCTCGCGCTGGTCGTCGGCGCGCTGATCGGCGCGATCGCGGCCACCTCCGGCCGCCGGGTCGACGAGACGATCATGCGGATCCTCGACGTGGTGATGGCCTTCCCCGGGATCGCGCTGGCCGCGGTGCTGGTGGCGGTGTTCGGCCGCGGCATCCTGGTGCTGATCCTCGCGCTCGGCTTCCTCTACATGCCGTCGGTGGCCAGGGTCGTGCGGGCCAACGTGCTCGCGCAGTACAGCGAGGACTACGTCGACGCCGAGCGGATCATCGGCGCCAAGCGCGGCTACATCCTCAGCCGGCACGTCGCGGTCAACTGCGCGGCCCCGGTGCTGGTGTTCTGCACGGTGATGGTGGCCGACGCGATCGTCTTCGAGGCGTCCCTGTCGTTCATCGGCGCCGGCATCCAGCAGCCGGACCCGTCCTGGGGCTCGGTGCTGGCCAACGGCAAGGAGCTGGTGCTCACCGGCGGCTGGTGGGCGACCCTGTTCCCCGGCCTGATGATCCTGGTCACCGTGCTCACGCTGAACGTGCTCTCCGAAGGGATCTCCGACGCGTGGGCGCGCCCGTCCGCGCGCCGGGCCCGCGCCGGCAAGGCCGCCAAGGAGGCGGCCGAGGCACCGGCGGCCATCGAGGAACGCGTCGCACCGGTACTGCCGATCGAGGGCCTGCGGGAAGCGGGCCAGCGGCTCGGCGCGCGCACCCGCGATCTGTCCGGAAGGGACACCGTGCTCGACGTCGAGCACCTGGCGATCTCGTTCCGGGACCGGCACAACGGCGTCCGCGTGGTCGACGACGTGTCCTTCTTCGTCCGTTCCGGCGAGGTGCTCGGCCTGATCGGCGAGTCCGGGTGCGGCAAGACGTTGACCTCACTGGCGATCATGGGGCTGCTGCCGGACACCGCGCAGGTCGCCGGCCAGGTCCGGTTCGCCCAACGGGACCTGCTCGCGCTCAGCCCGCGCCAGCGCCGCCGCTACTTCGGCCACGACCTGGCGATGATCTACCAGGACGCGCTCAGCTCGCTGAACCCGGCGATGACGATCCGCTCGCAGCTCAAGCAGTTCACCCGGCGCGGCGGCACCCGCACCCCGGCCGAGCTGCTCGAGCTGGTGAACCTCGATCCGGAGCGCACGCTGCGCGCCTACCCGCACGAGCTGTCCGGCGGACAGCGCCAGCGGGTGCTGATCGCGATGGCGCTGTCGCGCGACCCGCGACTGATCGTCGCCGACGAGCCGACCACCGCGCTGGACGTCACCGTGCAGGCCCAGATCATGCAGTTGTTGTTGCGGCTGCGGGAGGAGCTGGGGTTCGCGCTGGTACTGGTGTCCCACGACCTCGCGCTGGTGTCCGAAGTGGCCGATCGGGTCGTGGTCATGTACGGCGGGCAGGTCGCCGAGACCGGCACCATCGCCCAGGTGGTCGGCGCACCCCGCCACCACTACACCCGCGGTCTGCTGAGCGCGGTGCTGTCGTTGGAGGAGAACAAGGCCACGCTCACCCAGATCAAGGGTGTGGTGCCCTCCCCGGCGGACTTCGCGCCGGGCTGCCGCTTCGCCGACCGGTGCCCGGCCGCGCGTGACATCTGCCGCCACGAGCAGCCGATCGCCGACGGCGACACGTTGACCCACCGGGTCGCCTGCCACTTCCCGGCCGAACAGCCCGCGGAGGTGGTCGCGCCATGACTCCCCAGTCGACTCCCCTGTTGGAACTCGACGACGTGCACGTGGTGCACCGGATCCGGGCCGCGCGGCTGTTCGGCCACGACAACGTCTACGCGCTCACCTCCGCCGGCCTGGTGCTGAATCCAGGTGAGACGGTCGGCGTGGTCGGCGAGTCCGGGTGCGGGAAGTCCACTTTGGCCAAGGTGATCGTCGGCCTGCAGCGCCCGACCAAGGGATCCGTGCACTACCAGGGCGAGTCGCTGTGGGGGATGACCTCGGCGGAGCGGGCGAGCAGCTTCGGCCGCAACGTCGGGATGATCTTCCAGGACCCGACGACCGCGCTCAACCGGCGACTGTCGGTGGAGAAGATCATCCGGGACCCGCTGGACGTGCACCGCGACGGCACCCCGGCGCAGCGCGCCGACCGCGTCCGTGAGCTGATGTCGTTGGTTGGCCTGCCGGACAGCGTCGCGGACGCGGTTCCCGGTCAGCTCTCCGGCGGACAGCGCCAACGCGTCGCCATCGCGCGGGCGCTCGCGCTGCGGCCGGCGCTGCTGGTGGCCGACGAGCCGACCTCCGCGCTGGACGTGTCGGTCCGCGCGCAGATCCTGAACCTGCTCATCGACCTGCGGGAGCGGCTCAACCTCGCGATGGTGTTCGTGTCCCACGACATCCAGACCGTGCGCAAGATGAGCGACCGGATCATCACCATGTACCTGGGGCGCATCGTCGAGGAGGCGCCGGCCACCGCCGTGCCGGACGGCACGCACCACCCGTACATGCGGGCGTTGTTCTCCGCGACGCCGAGCCTGCTGCACGACGTCGAGCCGATCATCCTCAGTGGACCGGTGCCATCGGCGACCAGACCGCCGAGCGGCTGCGGGTTCCGCACCCGCTGCTGGAAGGCCACCGACGAGTGCGCCACCGAAGTTCCCCCGCTGGCCACCGCGGCCGAGGGCCATACCTACCACTGCATCCACCCAGAGTCGTAGAGGAAGTGCTCGTGAGAGCTCCACTGCTCGTCGGCGCGCTGTGCGCCGTGCTGGTCGGTTCGCTCGCCCAGTCCACCGCCCAGTCCTCGGCCGAGACCGCGCCAGCGCCGTTCATCGAACAGCAGGTCCTGTTCAACGCCGCCAACGAGCAGGGCTACGCCTGCTTCCGCATCCCGGCGATCGTGCGCGGTCCACAGGGGACACTGCTGGCCTTCGCCGAGGGCAGGGTGGACAACTGCGGTGACACCGGCGACATCGACGTCGTGCTGAAGCGGTCCACCGACGGCGGCCGGACCTGGTCACCGCTCTCGCTGGTGAACGAGGGCCTCGGGGACACCCACGGCAACCCGGTGCCGATCGTGGACGAGGTCACCGGCCGGATCTTCCTGTTCACCACCTACAACGCCGGCCGGGACGACGACGGGCCGTGCGCGACGCCCTGCGCCCGCACGCCGCACCTGCAGTACAGCGACGACGACGGTCGCACGTGGACCGAGCCGGTCGACATGAGCGAGCACGTGACGCTGCCCGAGTGGGACTGGTGGATCGCCACCGGTCCGGTGCACGGCATCCAGCTCACCCGGGGCCGGCACGCCGGCCGGCTCGTGTTCGGGGTCAGCGGCGAGGCGAGCAACGGCACGCAGGCCTACGCCAACGACGGCGCGCTGGTCTACAGCGACGACCACGGCGAGAGCTGGCAGGTCGGCGCGGTCGGCCGCACCGAGTTCACCCCTGGCGGCACGTTCACCCAGAAGCCGCAGGAGATCACCGTGACCGAGCTGGCGGACGGCTCGGTGTACGCGAGCGCCCGCGAGCAGGGTGGCACGGCCGTCGGCAACCGGTCCTTCGCGGTCAGCCGGGACGGCGGCGAGTCGTTCAGCACCGACTGGACCGCGATCCCCGACCTGATCACCCCGACCGTCCAGGGTGCGGTGCTGCGCCTGCGGCGGGCGGGGCGCGGGGACCGGATGCTGTTCT
Organism: Actinophytocola sediminis; assembly: GCF_054779715.1. Classification (NCBI taxonomy): domain Bacteria; kingdom Bacillati; phylum Actinomycetota; class Actinomycetes; order Pseudonocardiales; family Pseudonocardiaceae; genus Actinophytocola; species Actinophytocola sediminis. The sequence continues at coordinate 44,731 of NZ_BAAGXS010000040.1, forward strand.
CCGCGCCGTCGGACACCGACCGGCGGCGGTGGATGATGATCCGCTCGTCCTACAACGGCGGACGCACCTGGGACAGCGCCGAACAAGGCACCAAGATCACCAACGACTGGTCCGGCTACTCCGATCTGGTGCAGATCACCGACCAGCGGGCGCGGTCGACCGAGATCGGACTGCTCTACGAGGGCGGCCCGGTGGACGCCCGCGACGAGATCCGCTTCACCAGGTTCAACGAGGAGTACCTCGGCTGGCGTGAGCCGGTCGGTCCGACCACTGTGGACACTTCGCGGAACCGGACACCGAGCTACGTGCTCGGGGACGCGCGGACCACGGCCGGGAAGTTCGGCCGGAGCCTGGAGTTCGACGGTGTCGACGACTACCTTCGGGTGCCCTACCACCCCGCGCAGCTGCCAGGCGACGGCGACCTGACGATCAGCATGTGGTTCCGCTACGGCATCGCCAGGGGCGACCAGTCGCTGGTGTGGCTTGGCGGCATGGGCACCACCGCACCACAGCTGTGGCTGCGCGCCGAGCCGGGCAGCAACCGGCTGCGGGCATTGATGACCACCGCCGAGGGCAGCGCGTCGGTCCAGACCACCGAGGCCTACGACGACGGCCAGTGGCACCACGTCGCGGTGCAGCGCTCCGCCGGACAGCTGCTGCTGTGGGTGGACGGCGAGCGGGTCGCGGCCGGTCCCGCGGTCGCCGGCTCGCTCAGTGAGCGGGTGAACTTCCAGCTGCACCTCGGCCAGCGGCAGGACTACCAACAGCGCCTGCTCGGTGGGCTGGACGAGGTCCGGTACCACGACCGCGCGCTGAGCCCGGCCGAGCTCGACCGGCTTCGACTGTCCAACAGGGACGTATCGGCGGGCGAGGTGCTGCACCTGCCGCTCGACCGGGTCAACCCCATTCAAGGAGGCGTACGACCGTGAGGAAATCCCGTGTGGCGTTAGCCGCGCTGGCCGTCGCGATGCTGGGCGTTCCGCTCGCCCAGCCGGCGGCCGCGACCCCCCGTCCCGGCTGCACCTCGGTGCCCTACACCTCGGGCACCGAGGGCTATCACACCTTCCGCATCCCGGCGGTGGTCCAGGGCAAGGGCGGCACAGTGCTCGCCTTCGCCGAGGGCCGGGTCGAGTCGGCTGGCGACAGCGGCGCGATCAAGGTCGTACTGCGCCGGTCGACCGACGGCGGTTGCTCGTGGGGACCGATGTCGGTGGTGTCCACCAACGGCGACGCCACCGCCGGCAACCCGGCACCGGTGGTGCTCCCCGGCGGCGACATCGTGCTGCTGACCACCACCAACGGCCGGGTCTCCGAAAAGGAGATCATGTCCGGCGAGGTGTCCCCTGAGGACAGTCGGCGGGTCTTCGTCCAGCGCAGCGAGAACAACGGCCGCAGCTGGACCACGCCCAAGGAGATCACCTCCGTCGCCAAGAAGGCGGACTGGCGCTGGTATGCCACCGCCCCCGGCCACGCGATCGTGCTCAAGCACGGCCGCCACGCCGGCCGGATCGTGGTGCCCGCCAACCACTCGGTCGCCCCGCCCGCCGGCTCGTCCGACATCGGCAACGAGGCCAAGTACTACGGCGGCCACGACCTGATCAGCGACGACGGCGGCCGGACCTGGCGGATCGGCTTCACCGAGGACATCGGCGACACCACCATCGCGTCCAACGAGACGACCGTCGCCGAGCTGCCGGACGGCCGGCTGTACTTCAACGCCCGCAACCAGGGCACCGGCACGAACCGCGTCGACGGCTACAGCCTGGACGGTGGCAAGTCGCTCGCCGCGCCCTACGCCCAGCAGCCTGGGCTGAGCATTCCCAAGGTGCAGGGCACCGTGCTGCAGACCGTGCGGCCGCACACACTGCTGTTCTCCGGCCCGGCCAACCCGACCGCCCGCCGCTCGCTGACGATCAGGGCGAGCGCGGACGGCGGGGCGACCTGGCGGACGGCACACGTGGTGTCCGACGCGCCGGCCGCGTACTCCGATCTCGTCCAGCTGTCCGGCTCGAAGATCGGGCTGCTGTACGAGACCGGCGTCAGCGGCAGCTACGAGACGATCACCTTCACTCAGCTCTCCCTGCGCGAGCTGGCCAAGCCCGACGCCGCCAGTTGAGCGACCAGCACATCCCGACCGGCGAGCCGCGCCTCGGTAGGCAGCGGCTCGCCGGTCAGTGCGTCCACCGCACCGGCCGGCAGCGGCACGACCGCGTCGGTGTCGTTGTGGTTCAACAGGAACAGCCAACGGCCGGACCCCTGCCGCTCGACCACCTCGACCCCGGCTGGCACGCCGGGCAGCACGGGTCCGACGCCGGCGTCGGCGAGCACGCGGCCGACCACGACGGCCATGGTCGCCTCGTCCGGCCGGGTGCCGAGATAGCTGGCGACACCGGCGCCGAACTCGTTGCGCAGCACGGCTGGCCGCCCGGCGAGCGTGCCGGTGGCGAACGTGTCCAGCACCTCGGCACCCGCCGCGGTGATCCACTCCGACCAGTGGCTACCGGTGCCGCCAGCGCCGAGCGCGATGGTGCCGGCCTCGGCCAGCGGCCAGAACTCCTCCACGGTGAGGCCGAGCAGTTCGCGGAACGGCCCGGGATAGCCGCCGAGGTGCACCCGGTCGTTGCCGTCGACGATGCCGGAGAAGAACGACATCAGCAGGTGTCCGCCAGCCCGGACGTAGTCCACCAGCCGTCGCGCGACGTCCAGCTCGACCGCGTAGAGGTTGGGCACCACGACCAGCCGGTAGCCGCTGAGGTCGACGGTCGGCGCGACCACGTCGACCGCGACCCGTTCGTTCCACAGTGGACGGTAGTGCGCCAGGTCGGTCTCCTCGAGGGTGAGCGTCGAGGACGGCAGCGCGTTGCCCTGCAGCGCCCAGCCGTTGGCCCAGTCGGTCAGCAGCGCGACCGGCGCGTCGACCGTCGAGCCGAGCAGCGGCTCGAGCCGTGCCAGCTCCGCGCCGAGCGCCGCGACCTCGCGGTAGGTCCTGGTCTCCTTGCCACCGTGGGGAACCATCGCCGAGTGGAACCGTTCGGCACCGCCCCTGGACTGGCGCCACTGGAAGTACATCACCGCGTCCGCGCCGCGGGCGATCGCCTGGTAGCTCCAGCGCCGCAGCTGGCCGGGTTCCTTGGGGGCGTTGCGGGTGCGCCAGTTCACCGCGCTGGGCGCCTGTTCGAGCAGCAGCCACGGCGCGCCGTGCTGGGCACGCATCCGGTCGAACGTCATGGCCGCCTGGACCACGGTCGTCGGGTCGTGCGGGTCGGGGTAGGAGTCGTAGGAGACCACGTCCAGGTGTGGCGCCCAGTCGGCGACGTCGATCCGGTGCCAGGCCCCGACGAAGTTCGTGGTGATCGGCACATCCGGCGTTACGCGGCGCAGAATCCGCTTCTCCAGCAGGAAACAGTCCAGCAGCGCGGCGGAGGAGAACCGCTTGTAGTCGACCACCTGTGCCGGGTTGGGAAACGTCGGCGCGGTGCGCGGCGGGTACACCTGCGCGAAGTCGCCGTAGCGCTGCGACCAGAAGGTGGTGGACCACGCGTCGTTGAGCGCGTCCACCGAGCCGTACCGGTCGGCGAGCCAGCCGCGGAACGCCTCGGCGGAGGTGTCGCAGAAGCATTCCGGTACGTGGCAACCGTATTCGTTGTTCACGTGCCACATGGCCAGCGCCGGGTGGCCGGCGTAGCGCTCGGCAATGGTCTCCACCAACCGGGCGGCGTGCTCGCGGTAGACCGGGCTGGATGGGCAGTAGTGCTGGCGCCCGCCCGGCCAGAGCACGGTGCCGTCCGCGCGGCGGGGCAGCGTTTCCGGGTAGCGGTGGGCCAACCACGGCGGCGGGGACGCGGTCATGGTGGCCAGGCAGACGCCGATCTCGTTGTCCGCCAAGCGATCCAACACGCGGTCGAACCAACCGAAGTCGTGCCGTCCCGGCTCGGGCTCGACGACCGCCCAACTGAAGATACCGGCGGAGACCATGGTCACCCCGGTCTCGCGCATCAGCGCCATATCCTCGTCCCACAACGACTCCGGCCACTGTTCCGGGTTGTAGTCGGCCCCGTACGCGAACCGGCCCAACCGGTTCCGGACGATCGAGCTCATGGTGATGACACCCCTGTTCGGCGTAGGACATTGGACATAGGACGTAGGATGTCGGGTGACCGTATGGCACCCGTTCCCGGTCCGCAAGGGAGACAGTCTTGACACAGCTCGACGGCGGCGTTGTCCCGCCCGTGTGCACCCCGCTGACGCCAGAACGGGAGCTGGACGTGGCATCGCTGGAACGCCTCGCCGCGTTCCTCATCGACGCCGGCGTACACGGCCTGTTCGTCACCGGGTCCACCGGCGAGGTCGCCTACCTCCCCGACGACACGCGGTACCGGGCGCTGGAAGTGGTCGCCGGGGTGGCGGCCGGCCAGGTGCCGGTGCTCGCCGGGATCATCGACACCACCACGCCCAGGGTGATCGAGCACGCGCGCGCGGCCAAGGCGTCCGGCGCGGACATGTTGGTGGCGACCGCGCCGTTCTACGCGCCGACCCACCCATCGGAGTTCCCCGGCCACTTCCGGGCCATCCGCGCGGCGGTCGACCTGCCGCTGTTCGCCTACGACATCCCCGTCTCGGTCGGTTCCAAGCTGCCCACCGACGTCGTCGTGGAACTGGCGCAGGACGGCACCCTGGCCGCGTTGAAGGACTCCAGTGGCGACCTGGACGGGCTGCGCGACGTGCTGTCGGCCACCGACCGCGCCACGTTCCAGTGCTACTCGGGTTCGGAGACCCTCGCCGACCTCGGGCTGTTCATCGGCGCGCACGGGTTGGTGCCGGGGGTGGGGAACTTCGACCCGCACGGCTACGTCCGGCTCTACGAGGCGGCCCGTCAGCAGGACTGGGAGACCGCCCGCGCCGAACAGGCCCGGCTGCGGCGGCTGTTCGAGGTGATCCGGGTCGGCGGCAACCGGATCGGCCGGTACTCCTCGGCGATCGGCGCGTTCAAGGAGGCGTTGGTCGCCCGCGGCGTGATCGCCAACGCGACCACGAGCCTGCCGATGATCGCGTTGACCGACGCGGAACGCGATGCAGTGCGGCTCCACCTCGCCGACGCCGGTCTGCTCTAAGGTTCCACGCGGGAGGTCCTCGTGACGCAGCACACGCCGGCCAAGTTGGCCACCAGAATGGGTCGGGCGATCAGAGATGAGATCACCGGGCTGATTCTCAGCCGTGGCCTGAAGTCGGGTGACCCGCTGCCCACCGAGACCGAACTGGTCGAGACGCTCGGGGTCAGCCGCAACTCGGTCCGGGAGGCGCTCAAGGCGTTGCAGGCGCTGGACATCGTGGAGATCCGCCACGGCTACGGCACCTATGTCGGCCGGCTGTCGCTCGACCCGCTGGCCGACGGGCTCACCTTCCGCGCGCTGCACGACATCGGCCGCGACCTGCGTTCGATGGAGGAGATCCTGGAGGTGCGCGAGGCGCTGGAGAACGCGTTGATCCGGCGCGTCGCGGCCACCGTCCCGGACACCGACCTCGCCGCGCTCGACGAGGTCACCCGCAGGATGAGTGACCGCGCCAAGTCCGGCGAGACCTTCGCCGACGAGGACCGGGAGTTCCACGAGATCCTGTACCGCTCGCTGAACAACGCGTTGGTGACCCAACTGCTGCGGGCGTTCTGGGACGTCTTCCACCGGGTCAACCACCGGCTCGGCGTCACCGATCCGCATCCCCTGCAGACGGTGCGCCGGCACCGGGCGATCGTCACCGCGCTGCGCAAGCACGACGTGGCCCGCGCGGAGATCGCGATGACCGAGCACTTCCGCAACCTGGACGTCCGAGTCTCCCAACTCCGCTCCCCCTAGCTCGCGTTAGGTCAGCAATACCGCGATGCCGGCGAGTACTGGTACTGAGCCCAGGGTGCTGAGCAGCACCACGTCGCGGGCCAGCGCGGTGCCGCGGTCGTAGGCGGCGGCGTAGACGAACACGTTCTGCGCCGTCGGCAGGGCCGAGGTGACGGTGACCGCGAGCAGGGCGAGCCCGTGCAGTCCGGCCACCCACCGCCCGAGCGCGTAGGCGAACACCGGCTGGGCCAACGTCTTGAGCACCACGGCGAGCCACACCTGCCCGGCCGCGTCGCCCGCGGCCGGGCGGGGCGCGCCGTTGAGGTTCATGCCGTAGGCCAGCAGCGCGGCCGGCACCGCGAGCGCGGCCAGCAGCTCGACCGGCTGGGCCACCACGGTCGGCAGCCGCCACCCGCTGGCCCCCACCGCGAGCCCGAGCACGCAGCCGACGACGATCGGCGTGCGCAACGGCCCGGTGAGCTGCCGCAGGCGGGAGTCGCCTGCCCGCGAGCCGGCGAGCACGCTCAACCCGACCGGCGCGAGCACCAGCACCTGGAACAGCAGCACCGGCGCGACATAGGACGCGTCGCCGAGCACGTACACCGAGATCGGCAGGCCGAGGTTGGCGGCGTTGACATAGGAGGACGCGAGCGCGCCGGTCGCCAGGTGTGCCGGCGACGACCGCCAGCGCCACCTGGCGAACACCATGTAGAGCAGCGCGCACACCAGCGCGCTGCCCCCGGTCGCGATCAGCGCCGGCGAGGCCAGCACGCCGGGGTCGGCGTCGGCCAGGGTGAGCAGCAACAGCGCCGGCGTCGCCACGAAGTACGACAGCCGTGACAGCACACCGGCCGCGTCGTCGCCGAGCACCCGGACCCGGCCGGCGACCCACCCGACGGCGATGACCGCGACCAGGGCGCCGAACCCGGCGAGCACCGACGTCAGGGCAGCTCCAGCACGCCGTCGACGCGGCGCGGGATGGCCCCGTAGTCGTCGGCCAGTTCGGCCGGCAGTACGTCGGCCGGCGCGTTCTGCCAGGTCACCGGGCGCAGGAAGCGCCGGATGGCCGTGGTGCCGACGGAGGTGTGCTGGGTGTTGGTCGACGGCCACGGGCCACCGTGGTGCTGTGCCCAGGACACCGCGACGCCCGTGGGGTAACCGTCGTAGACCAGCCGCCCGGCCCGCGCCAGCAGTCGCTGCGACAGCGCCAGCGCGGTCTCGCCCGCGCCGCGCAGCACGCTCGCGGTCAGCGACGACGGCAGCCGCGCCAGCGTCGCGAACAGCTCGTCGTCCCCGGCGTAGCGCACGACGACGGTGACCGGGCCGAAGCACTCCTCGGTGACCGCCGCCGGCAGCCGGCCGGCCGACGTGCCGAGCAGCAGCGGTGTCGCGGTGAACCCGGAGCCATCCGCGTCCACCCCGCGGGCGAGCACCTCGACCCCCGGCGCGTCGGCCAGTTCGGCCGCGCCGCGACCGAACGAGTCGGCGATCCCCTCGGTGAGCAACACCTGCTGGCCGGTCTCCCGTACCGCGCCGGCCATCGCGCCGACCACACCGTCGCCCGCGTCCCCGGCCGGCACCAGCACCAGGCCCGGTTTCGTGCAGAACTGCCCGGCGCCCAACGTGAACGAGCCGACCAGCTCACGGCCGATCGTCTCGGCGCGTTCGGCCGCGGCCGCCGGGGTGACCACGATCGGGTTGAGGCTGCCGAGCTCACCGAAGAACGGCACCGGCTCCGGCCGCTGCTCGATGATCGCCAGCAGCGCCCGCCCGCCGGCCACCGAGCCGGTGAAGCCGACCGCGCGGATGGCCGGGTCGGCGACCAGGTCGGCACCCGCGCGCACCCCGTGCACCAGACCGAGCGTGCCATCGGGCGCGCCCGCCTCGCCGGCCGCCAGGGTGAGGATCTCGAAGCACAGCTGGGAGGTCGCCGGGTGCGCGCCGTGCGCCTTGACCACCACCGGGCAGCCGGCGGCGAGCGCGGCCGCGGTGTCCCCGCCGGGCACGGAGAAGGCCAGCGGGAAGTTGCTCGCGCCGAAGACCGCGACCGGGCCCAGCGGCACGAGCATCCGGCGCAGGTCCGGGCGCGGGCCCATGGGCGTGTCGCCGGCGTGGTCGATCGCGGCCTCGAGGTAGCCGCCGTCGGTGAGCACGTCGGCGAACAGCCGTAGCTGGTAGGCGGTTCTGGTCAGCTCGCCGTTGAGCCTTGGCTGGCCGAGCGCGGTCTCCCGGTCGGCGACGGCGACCACGTCCGCGCGCCGGGACTCCAGCCCGTCGGCCAGCACGC
>NZ_BAAGXS010000041.1:0-152478 GCF_054779715.1 Actinophytocola sediminis
CTCACTCGGCGTGTGGCTGTAGAACTCCGGTTCCAGGCCATAGCCGACAGCAAGATCACGCAACTCGTCGGCGGTCATAGTCGAGGGCGGGTCGGTCACGCAGTGCGCGGCTGTCACCACCCAACCCCTGAAGATCAGCGTCGCTCCACACTGATACCCGAAATCGGTGCCGTCCGGCGTGGTGAAGGAGAGCGCCGCCATCCACGAGTACGGCTCGGACGCCGGACCCCCACCGATGATCTGCGGCTCGACGTCATCCGCCTGCGACATCCCGATACCCAGCACCCCAGCTCCCGCGACCGCGAGGATCGTGGAGGCCGGAATGAGTTTTCTGAAACGCACGTTCAACTTCTCCGTTCATTCAATTAGCGATTTGAATTTGCCGTCCATGCGCCATTTAGCACGCGGACAGGGCCGGCGGGCACGAGGGTCGGGAAAGGGGATTACCTACCTCGTGCCCACCGGGGCTCATGCGTAGCCGCAGGCCAGGTTTGATCGCCGCGCTAGTTCAATTACCTGGGAAAATCAGTTTCGCGCGCCGGTCACGGAGTCGATGCACCAGCTCCGCAGTGTCGATCTTGCACACCATGGCCAGCGACTCCAGCGCCGTACGGCCGAGGCATACAAACGGGGAGTGACTCTCCGGCGACGTGCGCAGCCGGACCCTCGCCCAGGCACTGAGCGGCTTCAGTACCGTCACGGTGGTCCTCGCCGCCGCGCGTAGGTCAACGATGAGCGCAGATATCTTCCGCTCACCGATGCGCTGCATTACCCGGATTACCAGTTCGTCCATCGGTACCTGCAACGCCTCGGTCAACTCCCAGAGACGAACGACCGTGCATTGCCGGGTGCCCAGCTCGTAGGTTGCGAGAGTTTGGAGCGCAATGTCCAGCCCCGACCGGTTCAGCAGATCGCGGCGCGTCCACCCGTGTTCTTTCCGAAGTGAGAGCAGCTCGTCCCCGAGCACGCGCGAAACCTTCTCCGCTCGCTGCACGACGGCGCTCGTCATGACCATCGACTCCTAGTTTCCTGATCCCGGCCAACAAGCCAGAAGAGAATCCGCCGACCGGGCACGTGAATAATTTCCCGACCCTTACGGGGTAAGTCAGCCCAATCGCCACGGGTCCGGCTCGTCGCCTTTGAAGTACTCATGGGAATGTCCTCGACGTGTCTCTAGCACCTGTTCCCGCACGGTACCCTCTGTTCCGGGAACGTGGTTAGCGTTCCGAGACTCGGGATAGGACAAGGGGTTGGGATGTCAGAACGGAACCCTGAGGCGCGTGACCGATTCAGGGGGATGCGGCTGCGCGCGATACGTACTGAGCGTTGCGGCCTGAAGCTCCAGCAGGCAGCCCAGCTAGCGGGTTGGCATGGGTCGAAGCTAAGTCGCACCGAGCGGGGGCTACGGACAGTGACCATTCAGGACTTTGCCATGTTGCTCACGGCTTGGGAGCTAGACGCCGCTGAACGGGACCAGATCCTGGAGGAACTGGCCGAGGGCTCGTCGAGTGGCTGGTGGGATCGGCCGATCACGGGCGTGCCGCTAGACGTCGGGACGCTGGCGGCCTACGAAGCTGAGGCGAACGGGTTGGTCACCGTCGCCGTCGCTGCTGTACCTGGTTTGCTCCAAACTCGTGAAACTGCCGCTGCGATCATGGCCGCCGATGGCGTCCCATCCGAGGACATCGACAGGCGATGGATGGCACGTCTCCAGCGCCAGCAGATCATGACCAAGCTCGACTACATGATCTACATCACGGAGACGGCCCTGCGTACTCCGTGGGGAGGGACGGAGGTGTGGAAAGGCCAACTCGGCACCTTGCTGCGGAGCGAGCGCTTGGGCGTGGCTGCCGTGCGGGTCATCCCTGCCCAGCAGACCAGCGTCCTGCTGTTGAACACTTGGCACTGGATGCGGTTCCCGCACACCCCGCCCGTGGTGCACGTCGAACAGGGGTCCGGCGTGACCTACATCCACGAGGCTGACTGGCACACGGATCTCCTCGATCGGCTCGACCGGGTAGCTGTTCCGAGGGACGGAACCCGTAAGCTGATCAGGGAATTGATGGAGGGTTAATGATCACCTGGCGCAAGTCTTCGAGGTCAGAAACGGGTGGTCAGTGCGTAGAGGTACGCAGCGACCTGGCCGCCCTCCGCGACAGCAAGCAATCCACAGGTCCGGCCCTGGGCTTGGAAGTGAGTCGCCTGCTCCATGCGATCAAGGCCGGTCGGTTCGACCGCTGAACGAACCGACAGAGCCCCCGTCGCCACCAGCGCGGCGGGGGCTGTGTCGTGCCGGCAACCGCCATCAGACCGGCGGTAGGGTCCTCGTATCGCCGAGTGCTAAGGGAGCTTCCTGTGCCTGATTCGTTCGTCCACCTGCATGTACACACCGAGTACAGCATGTTGGACGGGGCGGCGAAGCTCGCGCCGCTGTTCGCCCGCGCGGAGGAGTTGGGGCAGCCCGCGGTGGCGATCACCGACCACGGGAACATGTTCGGCGCGTTCAGCTTCTACCAGGCGTCCCGCAAGACCGGGGTCAAGCCGATCATCGGCATCGAGGCCTACGTAGCGCCGGGTAGCCGGCACCACAAGAAGCCGATCTTCTGGGGCGAGGCGAAGCAACGCGGCACAGACGAGTCCGGTGAGGGCGGCGACGTGTCGGGCGGCGGCGCGTACACCCACCTGACGATGTTGGCCGCCAGCGCCGCTGGCCTGCGCAATCTGTTCAGGCTGTCATCGCTGGCCAGTATCGAGGGCTTCTACCGCAAGAACCGCATGGACCGGGACCTGATCTCCGAGCACGCGGAGGGGATCATCGCGACGACGGGCTGCCCGTCCGGCGAGGTGCAGACCAGGTTGCGGCTCGGGCATACCAAGGAGGCGTTCGAGGCCGCGGCCGCCTACCGGGACATCTTCGGTCAGGAGAACTTCTTCGTCGAGTTGATGGACCACGGCCTGCCGATCGAGCGCTCGGTTCGCCAGGGCCTGTTGGACATCGCGCGCCAGCTCGGTCTCCAGACCGTCGCCACGAACGACTCGCACTACGTCACGCCGGACCAGGCTGAGGCGCATGCCGCGTTGCTGTGTGTGCAGACCGGCAAGACGCTCACGGATCCGAACCGGTTCAAGTTCGACGGGGCCGGCTACTACCTGAAGTCGGCCGAGGAGATGCGCGAGTACTGGGACAAGGAGGTCCCCGGCGCGGCCGACGCCACCCTGTTGATCGCGGAGCGGATCGAGTCCTACGACGAGGTGTTCGCCCCGGTCGACCGGATGCCGAAGGTCCCCTTGCCGGCAGGCAAGACCGAGGCTGATCTGCTGCGTGACGAGGTCGAGCAGTACATCTCCACCCGGTTCAAGGACGGTCTGCCAGATGAGGAGTACCGGCGCCGGATCGACTACGAGTTGGAGATCATCTGTTCCAAGGGCTACGCCTCGTACTTCCTCGTGGTCGGCGACCTCGTGCGGTGGGCCAAGAACCAGGGGATTCGTGTCGGGCCGGGTCGAGGGTCGGCGACCGGGGCGCTGGTGTCCTACATCCTGCACATCATCAACCTGGACCCGATCGAGCACTCGTTGATCTTCGAGCGGTTCCTGAACCCAGAGCGTGACAGCCCGCCCGACATCGACCTCGACTTCGACGATCGCCGCCGGGACGAGGTGGCCGCCTACGTGCGCGACAAGTACGGCGCCGAGAACTTCGCCCAGGTCATCACCTTCGGCACGATCAAGACGAAGGCGGCGCTCAAGGACGCCGCCAGAGTGGTACACGGCCAGCCTGGTTTCGCCATCGCCGACCGGATCACCAAGGCGCTGCCCCCACCGGTCGCGGCCAAGGACATCCCGCTGTCCGGGATCGTGGACCCCGAGCACGAGCGGTACAACGAAGCCGCCGAAGTCCGTTCCCTGGTCGAGACGGACACCGAGGTCAAAACGATCTTCGAGACCGCGCGTGGCCTGGAGGGGCTGATCCGCAACGCGGGCGTGCACGCCTGTGCGCACATCCTCAGCTCCGAGCCGCTGCTCGACATCCTTCCGCTGTGGCGGCGTGACTCCGACGGGTCGATCATCACGGGCTGGGACTACGAGCCGTGCGAGTCGGTCGGTCTGCTGAAGATGGACCTGCTCGGGCTGTCCACGCTGACGATCATTGATGACGCGGTCCGCGCGGTCGAGGCCAATCATGGCGTGCCGATCGACCTCGACACCCTCAAACTGGACGACAAGGAGGCCTACGAACTGCTGGCGAGCGGGGAGACCCTCGGAGTCTTCCAGCTCGATGGTGGTGGCATGCGGACACTGCTCAAGGCGATGACGCCGACCCACTTCGGGGACGTGTCGGCCGCTATCGCGCTGTACCGACCGGGGCCGATGGCGGTCAACGCGCACATGGACTACGCGGCCCGCTCGAACGGTCGTGCACAGATCAAACCGATCCATCCAGAGTTGAAGGACGCGCTCGCACCCATCCTCGGCGAGACCTACCAACTGCTCGTGTATCAGGAGCAGGTCATGGCCATCGCCCAGCAACTCGGTGGCTACACGATGGGGCAAGCCGACCTGCTTCGTAAGGCGATGGGAAAGAAGAAGCCGGAGGTCATCGCCAAGGAGTCGGCGAAGTTCCTCGGCGGTATGCAGGCCAAGGGGTTCAGCGAGCAGGCCGCGAAGACTCTGTGGGAGGTCATGCTCCCGTTCGCTGGGTACGCGTTCAACAAGTCACACACCGCTGGGTACGCCCTCGTCTCGTACTGGACCGCGTATCTCAAGGCGCACTACCCGGCCGAGTTCATGGCCGCCCAGCTCACCAGCAACGGTGACAACAAGGACAAGTCCGCGATCTACCTCGCTGAATGCCGGCGGATGAAGATCAAGGTGCTACCGCCGGACGTGAACGAGTCCGCGGTGGCGTTCTCGGCGGTCGGCGGGAACATCCGGTTCGGGCTCGGCGCGGTCCGCAACGTCGGCGCGGGGGTCGCCGAGTCGATCATGCGTACCCGGCGGGAGAAGGGCGCGTACACCTCGTTCGCCGACTTCCTGACCAAAGTGGACGCCTCGGTGTGCTCCAAGCGTGTGATCGAGTCCCTGATCAAGGCCGGCGCGTTCGACTCGCTTGGCCACACCAGGCTCGCGTTGGTCCAGGTGCACGAGGAAGCCGTCGAAGCGATGGCCAGCCTGAAGAAGCAAGAAGCCCTCGGTCAGTTCGACCTGTTCGGCGCCGAGGCCGGTCAGCCCGTCGAGGAGAGCGCGTCGCCGCTGGCGCACCTGCGCTTCACCTCCGACGAGTGGCCTCGCAAACAACTCCTCGCCTCCGAGCGGGACATGCTCGGGCTCTACGTGTCCGCCCATCCGTTGGACGGCGCCGAGGGCCTCCTGCGCAAGCAAGCGCCGAAGCCGATCGCCATGGTGATCGGCGACGCGCCGAAGGAGGGCGAAGTGGTGGTCGCCGGGATCATCGCGTCGGTGGACCGGCGGGTGAACAAGAACGGCGAGCCGTGGGCCATCGTCACGATCGAGGATCTGGACGCGTCGATCGAGGTGCTGTTCTTCGCCAAGTCCTACTCGGTGATGCACGAGGAACTGGTGCCCGACAGCGCGGTCGCGGTCAAGGGCCGAGTGAACTGGCGCGACGATGCCATGAGCATCTTCGCTGGGGGCCTGATCCCCCTGGACATCAGCGACGCTGAGCACAACCCCGTTGCTGCCGAGGATGTGCCGTTCGTGCTCCGTGCTGACGCGGATCAACTGCACGAGGACAACCTGGCCGAGCTGCGGTCGGCGCTGGAGGCGCATCGCGGCGATACACCGGTCCAGATCGTGCTGCGCGGTGACCGTGAGATATGGATGGCGGTACCGAGCTTCCCGGTGAAGGTGTCCGGGGCACTGATCGGGGAGATCAAGAGCATTCGCGGGATCGCCGTGGAGTCGACCAACACCGTATGACCGGGCCCCAGATCGAGCTGCATCCGTCCCTGCCGTGCCAGGTCTGCGACAGCGACCTGGTGTTTGCAGTGAAGGTGCCAATGGAGATCGAGTGGGTCGGTGGGCAGAGCGTTACCGGACCTAGAACGGTGACGCTCTGCCCGCACTGTCATCGCAGTGACTCAGTCGCGCAGGGTGTGCTCGCATTCTTCGCCGTCCACGAACGCATCACTCACGAGACGGTGCACGAGGCCGGCGCCGTCATCCGTGAATGGATCGAGCGCGTCACGAAGAACCCGCCGACCTACACCGACGACGATCTGGACGAGGACATCCGCCGTTGGGAAGCCGGCGAAATGTGATCAGTGGTCGTGCCCAGGCCTGCACGGACTGCAGTTCGCGTAGTCGGCCTCCCACAGCGTCCAGTCCACCGCGAAACCGTTACCAGCGATGATCTTCGCCGTCTTCTCGACCGAGCCGTCCACCTTCCTGGCGATCTCCGGCATGTGCTCCAGGAACTTCCCGTGGTACTTCTGACAGAACTCCCTGTAGAACGGCGTGTCCAGGATCATCGTGTGCACGCCGATGTCCACCAGGTACCCGCAGCCAATCTCCAGGTTCTGCCCCCAGGTTTCCATCGCCGTAATCAGATAGGCGACGGCCTGGCCGAGCACCCGGTCAGCCATGACGGTGTCCCACGGGTAGTCCCGCACCATCAGGTCGACTAGCCGTTCCCACTGGTCCTCGGACATGAAGGTCTTCGGGTCGCGCGGTTCTTTCGCATCGCTTGGTACCGCACTGATAGCGGCGAGGTTCGCGGTCATGATCTGGCTCTCCCTTTCAGTCTCGGGCCGCAACATCGCGGGCCCTGCCATGACCGTGCCGGTAGTCGATTCACTCCAACAAGCCACCGCGAGTGTGAGGGAGCGTGATCAAGGAATCACGCGGAGTAGAGCCAGCGTACCTACGCCCAGGTACGAGGGTCTGTGAACTGCTCTTGATGTTCAACCGATCGGTGGTGTTAAATCGGGTGCTACGGTCACGAGATGGAGAGATGGGACATGGCGGCAGTATCTGATCTTGATGCGGACATCCGTGCGTACCTGAGACGGGCATCCGATGCGGTGGTTCGGTGCCGGTTGCTGGGACATGCGTGGGACCCGACGCATGATGGGTTCATTGTGGACGGTCAGGGTAAGGACCGGGTGTATACCCAGACGGTGCGGTGCATGCGGTGCGACAGTACCGGGGTTGATCGGTTCGACCCGATGACGCTGGAGCGGATCACTACGCGGTCGTATGGCTACGTGGATGGGTATCTGGCGCGGGATCGGCAGGGCGGGATCTCTCGGCGTGAGGTGCGGCAGTGGATCGCGGCGAAGGTCAAGGTCGCTGGTGGGCGTCGGCTGCGGAAAGCGAGCTGAAGGGGACTCATGCAGAAGGTTCAGTTGTTCGATGATCTGGAGAACGATCAGCCGGCCGAGGAGACGATGCGGTTCGCGTTTGATGGGGAGGCGTACGCCATCGATCTGAGCGCGGCGAACGCGGAGGCGTTCCGGAGTGCGGTCGCGCCGTATCGGGGGGCCGCTCGGCGTCTGGGCAAGCTCAAGGTGAGCGCGTCGGGGCCGTCCAGGTCGGCGCGGCCGGCTGCGGCGAAGACTAAGCCTCGCGAGGTGCCGGCCGAGTGGTACAAGGTCGCGTCGGGTGATTCGGCCGAGGTGAAGGTCAAGAAGCACGAGTACCGCCAGCGGGTGCGGGAGTGGGCGAACGAGCACGGACGGCTGCGGGGCAAGCGCGGCACGATCCCCCGCGATGTGTACGCAGCCTACGAGGTGTGGGCGGCCGAGAACGACATCGAGACCGGTCCGGTGAGCGTGGGACTGTGATGGCGATCCAGCAACCCGCAGCCTGACTCGGTACTTCCGACACAACGAGAGATGAAGCGTGGGTGGACCGATTCGGTCCACCCACGCTTGTATCAGGAGACTGACGTGGTTACGTTCAGTGACGATGGGATGGAAGGGCTGGGCCGTGTCGTCGTGTTAGGTTCCGCTCGACATGATGGGATCGCCCATCGTCAGGCGGTGACCAGCGGGAATCTAAGCTGCTCAAGAGCGAACTTGACGAAGGGCCCCTTCACTGCATGCGACGACGCACACTTTGTTGCAAGGGTCTGGCGATAACCAGTCCGGGGTAATTAGGGTGAGGGACGTGTCCGCCTCGATTGCCATGCACATGAGCGATGGGTTGATCAACGCTCCCGTTTCGGTGATTTTCGGCGGTGTGGCGGTGGTCGGGATGGCCGTCGCCATGATCGGCGCCCGCCGCGACCTGGACGACCGCACCGCGCCGATGGCGGGGCTGGTCGCGGCGTTCGTTTTCGCCACCCAGATGCTGAACTTCCCGATCCTGCCCGGCGTCAGCGGCCATCTGCTCGGCGGCGCGCTGGCCGCGATCCTGGTCGGCCCGTGGGTCGGCGCGCTGTGCGTCGGCATCGTGCTCGCCGTGCAGGCGCTGGTGTTCGCCGACGGCGGGCTGACCGCCCTCGGCGCGAACATCACCAACATGGCGCTGATCGGCGTCGCCGCCGGCTTCGCCACCGCGGTGCTGCTGCGCCCGCTGGCGACCAGAAGCCGCACCGGCCTGCTGGTGGTGTGCTTCGCCGCGGCCTTCGTCAACACGGTCGTCGCCTCCGGCGGCTTCATCCTGGAGTTCGCGCTCGGCGGGGACGCGGCGTTCTCCCTCGGCGCGGTCGCCGGCTCGGTGCTCGGCCTGCACTGCCTGATCGGCATCGGTGAGGGCATCATCACCGCGCTGACCGTCGGCGCGGTCGCCGCCGCCCGCCCCGACCTGGTCCACCTGCTGCGCGGCCAGGCGAAACCGCTGGAGTTGCGGGACTCGCCGGTCGCGACGCCGAAGGGGAGCACGGCATGACCGCCGAGACCGGCACCAAGCGGCGCTTCCTCGTCGGGTTCGCGATCGTCGCCCTGGTCATCGCGGGCGCGCTGTCCTACTTCGCCGACGCCAACCCCGACGGCCTGGACACCGCCACATTGGAAGGCTGCGAGGTGGTGGAGACCGACGCGGGCGAGGAGCTCGTCGGCGACTGCATCGCGCGCGGCGCCCAGGACCACGACCTCGCGGGCAGCCCGCTAGCCGACTACGCCGTCGACGGTGACGACCGGTTCACCGGCCTGGCCGGCGTGCTCGGTGTGCTGGTCACCCTGGTCATCGCCGGTGGCCTGTTCTGGTTGCTGCGCAAGCGGCCAGACACCGACCGTGAGTAGCGGACAGCACCTGCTCCACCGGCCGGGCGACTCGGTCGTGCACCGGCTGCCCGCCCAGGTGAAGATCGTCTGCGCGCTGCTCGCCGTGCTCTGTGTGGTGGCCACGCCGCGCACCGAGTTCTGGGCGTTCGGGCTGTACCTGGTGCTGCTGGGCTGGATCTGGTCGCGCGCGGCCGTGCCGATCGGACATATCGCCCGGCGGGCGGTGATCGAGGTGCCGTTCGTGGTGATCGCGCTGGTGATGCCCTTCCTCGGCGGCGGGGAGCGGATCGTGGTCCTCGGCCTGAGCCTGTCCGAGCAGGGCACGCTCGCCGGCTGGAACATCCTGGCCAAGGGCACGCTCGGCGTGCTGACCTCGCTGACCCTCGCGGCCACCACCACCCCCAGGGAGCTGATCGTCGGCCTGCAGCGGCTGCACGCGCCGCCGGCGATCACCACGATCGCCACGCTGATGCTGCGCTACCTCGAGGTGATCGTGGCCGAGGCCAGGCGGATGCGCACCGCGCGGATCTCCCGCGGCCACAACCCCCGGTTCCTGTGGCAGGTCGGCGCGACCGCACGCGGGATCGGCGCGTTGTTCGTGCGCAGCTACGAGCGCGGCGAGCGGGTGCACCTGGCGATGGTCTCCCGCGGCTGGTCTGGCCGGATGCCCGACCACGGCGCGGCGGCCGCGCCCGGCACCTGGCTGATCGGCCTCACCCCGGTCCTCGCGGCGGGCGCGGTGCTGGTGGCGGCAGTATGGCGGCTGTGACGAGTGAGCCGGATCCCGCCGCGCTGAGCACCCCCCTGCCCCAGCCGGCGCTGCTGGTGGAGCGGCTGGCCTACGCCTACCCGGACGGCCACCAGGCGTTGTACGGGGTGAACCTGCGGGTGGCGCCGGGGGAGCGGGTGGCCGTGCTCGGTCCCAACGGCGCCGGCAAGACGACCCTGGTACTGCACCTCAACGGTGTGCTCACCGGCGGCGCCGGCCGGATCGAGGTCGCCGGCCTGCCGGTGGCGAAGGCGAACCTGCGGGAGATCCGCCGCCGGGTCGGCATCGTCTTCCAGGACCCGGACGACCAGCTGTTCATGCCGACCGTCGGCGAGGACGTGGCGTTCGGCCCGGCGAACTTCGGCCTCACCGGGGAGGCGCTGGCCGAGCGGGTGCGCGCGGCGCTGGCGGCCGTCGGCATGAGCGCCCACCACGACCGCTCGCCGCTGCACCTGTCCGGCGGCCAGCGCAGGCGGGTCGCGCTGGCCACCGTGCTGGCCTGTGACCCGGAGATCCTGGTGCTCGACGAGCCGTCGTCGAACCTGGAGCCGGTGGCCCGCCGGGAGCTGGCCGAGGTGCTGCTCGCGCTCGGCCGCACGACGTTGATGGTCACCCACGACCTGCCCTACGCGCTGCAGCTGTGCCCGCGCAGCGTGCTGATCGACGAGGGCGTGGTGGTCGCCGACGGGCCGACCCGCGACCTGCTCGCCGACACCGACCTGCTGGCCGCCCACCGCCTGGAACTTCCCTACGGTTTCCGCCTGGACTGAGCAACCCCGGCCGGCGTCCGCTCCGTTGACCGGGTTGTGGAGGCACACACAGGGGAGACCGGGTGAAACGGGCGGACGAGGCGGCCTACCGGGACTACGTGACCGCGCGCCTGGACTCGCTGCGCCGGATCGCGTACCTGCTCTGCCATGACTGGCACACCGCCGACGACCTCGTCTCGATCACGATCACCAAGCTCTACCGGCATTTCGCGCGGGTCAAGGACGACGAGCGGCTCGATGGCTACGTGCGGCGGATCATGCTGCACGCCTGGCTGGACGAGCGCCGCCGGCCGTGGCGGCGTGAGCAGCCGACCGCCGAGCTGCCCGACGTCGGCTCGCTGACCGAGCACGAGGTGCTCGACCGGTCCCAGCTGCTCGATCTGCTCGACGGCATGCCGCCCCGACAGCGGGCGGCGGTCGTGCTGCGCCGCTACTGCGATCTCTCGGTGGCCGAGACCGCCGAGATCCTCGGGTGCACCACCGGAACCGTGAAGAGCCAGACCGCGCGGGGGCTCGAGCTGTTGCGGGCACGGGCACTCGAGACAACCGACGAAGTCAACGGAGTGACGTGATGGACAAGAAGCAGTTCGACGACGCGATCGGGGACCTCCCGCCGTCCACGGTGAAACTGGACGAGGCGATAGCCAACGGACGCCGCGCGGCGCGGTTCAGGAAGCTCGCCACACCGACTGCCGGGGTCGCGGCCACCGTCCTGCTGGCGGTGGGCGCGGTGGCGTTCGTGGTGATGCCCGATTCGGGAGCGCTCCCGGCGGCGGCCACGGCGAATCCCGTGTCGCCGCCGGATGGTGCGAGAATGTGCGGGCGGATAGCCATCGTGCCCAAGACCGACGAGCCGGCCGACGCGGCGAAGGAGCGGCTTACCAGCCTGGCACGCGGGTTGGTGGAAGACCGGCTGCCCCCCGGCGCGGTGCTCACCGGCGACGAACCTGCCGCCAAGTACGGCCCGCTGGTGTTCAACCAGGACTGGCTCGACCTGTCGGAGGAGCAGCTCATCGAGCACGGCTGCGACGCCGACAGATACTTCGCCTTCAACGGACTCGCCGAGATCGAGGGGGACGGCCGGAGAAGCCTGCTGCACATGAACATCTCGACGGTCGATCTGCCGGTCGAGCGGTGTGTACGCCACGAGAAGGTGACCGATCAACCGGTCTGCGAGCTGACCACCGGCACCGGTGGCGAGAAGATTCAGGCCCGCACCGACGTTCTTGGCAGTACCTGGCTGGAGAACGTCGTGTTGGTCCACAAGCCAGACGGCACGTCCATCACGATCACGTCCGCCAAATCGAGCCTGGGTGGTGGGCCGGACTGGCCGCAACCGCCGCTCAACCTCGACCAACTCGTCGAGATCGCGCTCGACCCGGGGATGACCCTGTTCCCGTAGCCCCCTCAGCGGGCCAGGAAGTGCCAGCCCACCCACACCCAGAGGGCGACCATGACGAACCGTCCGGTCCTGGTGGCGACGATGATCCCCACCAGCTCGCCGAGGGTGGGCCGGGCTGGCACGGCCCGCCGGGCGGTCAGCTCGACCAGCAGCCCGGCCATCGCCAACACCACGAAGCCGATGCCGAGGATCCAGGACGTCATCGGCGGACCAACAGCCACAGCGAGGACAGCCACAGCACCCAGCCGGCGACCCGCAGCGGGTAGAACGCCAGCACCGGGTCGAGCAACAGGCTGAACGACAGCTCGCCGAGCACCAGCGACGTGACCTCCCACGCGGTGAACACCAGTGCCAGCACCAGCCACGCCAGGTGCCGCCTGCCGAACCGCCCGCCGGGCAGCCGGGGCCGGCGGGCCAGCGCGACCGCCGTGAGCGCGGCCACCCCCGGGATCAGCACCGCGACCAGCGCCGGGACGCTGTGGCTGGGGAAGGTCGCGCCGAGCGCGGCGTAGCCGAGGCCGGCGACCAACGCCCAGCCGGGCGGCGCGAGCCGGTCCGTACCCCCATTGTTCCGGGCAGGCGCGGGGCCAGGCAGGATCGAGGCCATGAGTACACCTTCCCCTCTGCACGACGTGCACTCCGCACTCGGGGCGTCGTTCACCGACTTCGCCGGGTGGTCGATGCCGCTGCGCTACGGCAGTGAGCTCGCCGAGCACCGGGCGGTGCGCGCGGCCGCCGGGCTGTTCGACCTGTCCCACATGGGTGAGATCGAGCTGACCGGTCCCGAGGCTGGCCGGGCGCTGGACTACGCGCTGGTGGGGAACCTGTCCGGGCTGAAGCTCGGGCGTGCCAGGTACACCATGATCTGCGACGGTGCCGGGGGAGTGCTCGACGACCTGGTGGTGTACCGGATCGGCGAGGACCACTTCATGGTGGTGGCCAACGCGTCCAACTCCGACCTGGTGGCCGGGGAGCTGCTCGGTCGGGCCGAGGGCTTCACCGTCGAGGTGGTCGACCGGTCCCGGGACTGCGCGCTGGTCGCGTGCCAGGGCCCGAGTTCGGCGGCGATCATCGGCCGGGTGTGTACCGCCGACCTGGACACGCTGTCCTACTACGGCAGCGTGCCGACCAGGATCGGTGAGCACGACGTACTGCTGGCCAGGACCGGGTACACCGGCGAGGACGGCTTCGAGGTGTTCGCCCAGGCCGAGCACGCGGTGGACGTCTGGCAGACGCTGACCGAGGCTGGCGAGTCCGACGGCCTGCTGCCCGCGGGCCTCGCCGCCCGCGACACGCTGCGGCTCGAGGCCGGGATGCCGCTGTACGGCAACGAGCTGTCGGCGGAGATGAGCCCGTTCGACGCCGGGCTCGGACGGGTGGTCAAGTTCGACAAGACGGCCGACTTCGTTGGTCGGGCCGCGCTGGAGGAGCGCGCCAAGAGCCCGGCCGCGCACGTGCGCGTCGGCCTGCGCGGCGACGGCCGCCGCGCGCCGAGGCACGGCTACCCGGTGCTGGAGGGGGACACCCCGGTGGGCACGGTCACCAGCGGCGCGCTCTCGCCGACCCTCGGCCACCCGATCGCGATGGCCTACGTCCCGCCGACCCTCACCGACCCCGGCACCAAGCTCTCGGTCGACGTCCGCGGCAAGCCCTACCCGGTAGAGGTGGTCAAACTCCCGTTCTACAAGCGCTGACCTCGCGGCGCCCGACCCGGCGGCGCCTGAACCGCGGCGAAGGGACCCTTCGCCGCGTTCAGGAGTCCCGGCCGGCGGTCACCGGCACCGGGAGCGTGACCTGCTTGGCCGGCTCCTGGTCGGGCACCGGCTGGGCGTGTTCGCAGATTCGGCGCCAGCACTGGATCAGCTGGACGTTGGCGTTGGCGTTGATCGCGGTCACCAGTGCGGGCACCGTGCGCTGGTCGCGTTCGTCGTCGAACAGGGTCGCCTGTTCGTCGGCCGCCACCAACAGGAACGTGGTCGCGTTGCGGATCCCCCTGGCGTGCAGTTGCGCGCGCCGCTCGCCGCCGTCCTGGCCGAGTTGGGTGTCGAGGATCGCCTGGTCGGTCCAGTCGATGATCCGGTTCGGCGCGAGCCGGGTGTTCAGGAACAGGTCGACCAGGTCGGCGGTGGCCAGGTTCGGGATGTTCTCGATGTCCTCCTCCTCCAACCGCGCCTGGTGCCACACCGTCAGCCCGTCGAGGCGGTCGAGCGGCAACGCCGACCGCATGCTCGGCACGGTGAGGAACGGCAGCTTCTTCAGGTGGTGGGCGACGATCTGCCAGATCACCAACGGGAACACGCCGATCGCGAACGACACCGTCTGCAGCATGCCCTCGTCGAACAGGTTCAACTGTCCATTCACGACAGTCAGCACCCAGACCCCGATGATCGCCAGGATGATCCGCATCGACACCGAGATGTACGCGCTGCCGCGCAGATCCTTGAGCGCGTAGCGGCGGAACAACATCTGGATGGAGAAGAAGTACGCGCCGATGAACGCCAGCGTGATCGGCCGCAGCGTCGGGGTCAGCGCGTCGATCCACTGCACCACCTCCGCCGCCTGCTCGCCGGCGGCCCCGCTGGTGGTGATCACGTCCACCGGCGGCAGGGTCAGCAGCCAGCCGATGGAGATCAGCGCGGTCGCGGTCAGCACCGGCACCGCGGCGGTGGTCACGCCGGTCGCCTGGCTGAAGTCGTTCCGCGTATAGCGCTCGAACTTGTTGTCCTGCACGGTTTTGTGCACGACCTCCGGCAGATCGCCATACACCGCGCCGAACCGCTGCAGGTAACCGGAGATCCGCCGTTTGCGCGGCACGTCCCGCTCGCCCGGCTGGTCGTGCATCAGCCCGAGCCGGTCGATGTTGGCCAGGAACTCGTTGAGCAGGCTCACCCGGCGCGCGGTGATGAACAGGTACCACAGGATCGCCGGCAGCAGGCACACCACGAGCAACAGCGCGGCCCGCAACGCCACCAGGTGCCACCGCTCGGGCAGCACAGCGACCCCGCCCAACAGGAAGATCAGCGCGGGCGCGGCGACGAACATCACCAACGCGGCCCGCCGCTGCGACCAGATCTTTCGCTTCTCGATCAGCAACTCTGCCCGCTCTTTCGGCGACAACCTCGGCTCTCGGCGCGACACTAGCGCGCGCACGTGTCGACCGACCAACAGCACCAACGCCAGGCCGAGCACGGCCAGCACCCACCACGCGTCGGCCAGCAGTTGGCGGGTGGCGTCGACGGACAACAGAATGCCGACGCCGAGCACGGTTGCCGTGCCGACGGCCACCGCCGGCAATATCCTTCGGTTGACCACCGGGACATATTTGGTCATCGTCGCCTCCCCAAAGACGCTATGCCAAATTCGTCCTCAGGCTACCGATTGTTAGGGCGCGACAACCAATCATTTGACCAGTTCGGCTCAGGCGGCGCCGGCCTTTCGGCGGGCGTCGGCGACCGCCCTGGTCAGCTCGTCGCGGCTCATCTTGGAGCGTCCCTTGACATCCAGGTCGCGAGCGAGCTTGTCCAGGTCGGCCTTGCTGAGGTCGGCCAACTCCTCCTCGGTGTCGCCCGACCGGTCCGGCTCCTCGCCGTCGCGGCGCTGCTTGCGGCCCTGGACGCTGCGCGACAACGCCTCGAACAGGTCGACGACCTTCGTCGGCTCCGCCGGCTCGGTCTCCGCGACGATCTCGCGGCCATCGCGCTTGTCCTCGATGAGCTTCTCGACCTGTTCGGTGTAGGTGTCGTGGTATTCCTCCGGCCGCCACTCGTCGGTCATCGACTCGATCAGGCTGATCGCCATGTCGATCTCCTTGCCGCGCGCGGTGGTGATCTCCGGCAGCGACTTGAGCTCCTTGGCCGGGTCGCGGATGTCCTCGGGGAACAGCAACGTGTTCAGCACCAGCATGCCGTCGCCTGCGCGCACCGCGGTCAGATATTCCTTGCCGCGCATGACAAACGACGCGACCCCGGCCCGGTTGGTCTTCTCCATCGCCTGCAGCAGCAGCGAGTACGACTTGCCGTACTCCTCCTTGGCCGGCGCCAACCAGTAGGTGCGCTGGAAGTAGACCGGGTCGATCTCGTCGAGCTCGACGAAGGAGTTGATGTCGATCGTGCGGGACCGGCCGGGGGCGATCGCGTCCAGCTCGTCCGGCTCGATGATCACGTACTCCCCGCCGCCGAGGTCGGCGCCCTTGACGATGTCGGAGAACGCCACCTCCTTGCCGGTCCGCTCGTTGATCCGCTTGTACCGGATCCGGTCCGAGGTGCCCCGCTCGAACTGCCGGAAGCTGATGGTGTGGTCCTCGGTCGCGCTGTAGAGCTCAACCGGGATCGTCACCAGACCGAAGTTGATCGCTCCGCTCCAGATCGGTCGTGCCACTGCTACCGCCTCCCCACCCGTTTCCCGTACCCGATCATCATGACCTGTTCGGCAACCGGCGCACCAGTCGTGTTTGCGCCCAGTTCTCGTGGGTACCACCAGTTACGTAAGGCGAAGCGCGAGTAACTGGAGGAGCAGAGCCATGGTCGACGTGTCGAGGCTGCCGGGACCCGTGTCAGAGACGTGGGACTGGCAGCGGCTGGGCGCCTGCCGAGGCCGCAACAGCGATATGTTCTTCCATCCGCGCGCCGAACGGGGTCAGGCGCGGGAGGTACGCATCGAGAAGGCCAAGGAGATCTGCCGTGGCTGCCCGGTGATCGTGGAGTGTCGCCACCACGCGCTCACCGTCTACGAGCCCTACGGCATCTGGGGCGGGTTGGACGAGACCGAACGCAAGACCGCCTACCAACACCGTAAGCAGCGGGTCAGCACGTAGCGTGACCGGTGTTCGATCCGCTGTTCCCGGCCGCGAGCCGGACCGTGGCGTCGACCAGTCGGGGGCCGTCGAGCAACACCGCGTCGTTGTGACCGGCGCCGGGTTCCTCGACGGTGGTGACCGGCCCAGCCGCCGCCTCCGCCACGGTCCGGCTCTGCACCGCCGGGACCACCTCGTCGGCTGACCCGTACACCACCGTGGTCGGCGTGCGCGCCGCCCGGACGTGCTCGACCACCCGGAACCGGTCCTTGAGCAGCAGCCGTACCGGTAGGAACGGGTAGTGCTCGGCGGCCACGTCGGCCAGCTCGGTGAACGGCGAGCGCAGCAGCAGCCCGCACGGTGGGTGCTCGGTGGCGAGCTCGGCCACCACCGCCGCGCCGAGGCTCTCGCCGAAGTAGACGATCCGCTCGGCACCCCGCTCGACCAGGTGCTCCCTGGCCGCGCGCACGTCCAGCGCCAGGCCGTCCTCGGTGGGGTCGCCCGGGTTGCCGCCATACCCTCGGTAGTCGAGCAGCAACACGGCCAGGCCACGGGCGCGCAGCGCGGCCGCGAGCGGCGCCCGGTGGGCCCGGTTCCCGGCGTTGCCCGGGGCGAACAGCACGGTGACCCCGGCGGCCGGCGCACCTGCCGGGACGTACCAGGCACGCAGCGTCAGCCCGTCCTCGGTGCGCAGCTCGACGTCGGTGGCGCCGGACAGCACCGTGCCGGCGGCGGGCACCGGCCCGCTGGAGGACAGGTAGATGAGGCGCCGTTGGAACAGGTAGGCCAGCGCGACCACCACCACGGCCAGCACGAGGACACCGGCGAGCAGCTGGATCAGCACCCGTCGAGTGTGGCGTCGGCCCGGCTGGTCAGTCGTCCTGACTCCTCGGTAGTGGCGGTGTGGATGGTGGTGGCACGGGCAGTCGCAGCCCGTACGGGGGTGTCGGCAGGTCGGCGACCACCCGCCTGCGCTGGCGCGCCAGCAGCGCGGCCGCGACCCCGGCCAGCACGCTCACCGTGGCGCACCCGATGATCAGCAGCAACAGCAGGTCCGGTCCGCCGGTGCCCTGGTCGGCGGCCAGCCGGCGGAACTCGGCGGCCTGCCGGTGGGTCGGCGTCGCGGCGAGGACCGCGTCGAAGTACTCCACCGCCGCCGGGTAGTCGCCCGCGTAGTAGCGGTCGAGGCCGGCGACGAAGTTGCGGTCGTTCGCGCTCGGCGCGGCCATGACCCGGTGCTCCCGCAACGCCTGCCAGATCGTGGACGAGGCGGTCACCAGGTTGAACGGCTGGGTCTCGCCCTTGGGTGCCGCGCTGACCAGGCCGATCACCGTGCCGGACATGTCCACCACCGGCCCGCCGCTCATCCCGGGGCTGGCCGCCGCGCTGATCTCGTAGTGCGGGGTGCCGGCCACCGTGCGCCTGGTCGAGATCTGGCCGTTCTTGTTGGTCGGCTCGGTGCCCGGGTCGGTCGCCTCCTGCGCGGCGGCGGGGTAGCCGATCGCCAGGATCGGCGTGCCGGCCGGCAGCTCGTCCTCGGCCGAGACCGCCACCGAGGACAGCCCGTCACGCGGGATCCTGAGCAGCGCGACGTCGCCCTTGCCCGGCGGGAGCACCTCGACGACCGTCGCCGGCGCCACGTCCCGGTCGGGAGTCGAGGACGTGCCGATCACCCGTTCCACCCGCACGTCGCGGCGCACCGGGGTGCCCGCCGTCGCGCCCTCGACCACCCCGGCGGTGGTCAGCTGTGCCCTGGCCTCGTCCTGGTCGCCGACCCGGCCGAGTGTGGCCAGCTCCGCCAGCGCCAGGTCGACCAGCGCGCCCCCGCCGCCGCTTGGCCCGGCGTCCACGCAGTGGCCGGCCGTCGCCACGTACCCGTTCTCGGTCACCACCACGCCGCTGCACCGGGTGGTCACCTGGTAGCCCTCCTGGCCGCCGAACACCTCACCGGTGCGCGAGTCGCGTACCCAGCCGCGCCAGTCGACCTCGACCGACACCACCGCCGGGCGGGTGATGGCCGCGGCCCGCTGCTCGGGGCTCGCGGGCGCCATCCCGGTGGTCAGCATGATCACGGCGCCCAGCGCCAGCACGCGGATCATCCGTAGTACCCGTAGTCGGCGGTGCGGGTCCACACCGAGCGGAAGCCGCTGGCGTTCGACTCGACCAACTGCCCTTCGGCGCAGGTGTAGTCGTTGACCTCGTTGTGTCGCGGGTCGACCGGCTCCTTCTGGCTGGAGAGCAGGCCGCGGTTGTCGTAGAACGACCAGGTCAGGTTGGCCCGGGTGATGGCCTGGTAGCTGAGCTTGCTCGCGGTGGCCGACCAGCTGAACTCGCGCCACCCGTTGACCACGAGCCGGATCGGCGTGCCGTTGTGGTTGCCGACGATCTGGATGTTCTGGTTGCGCTCCACCGCGGTGCCGTCGGCGCGGAACTCGTAGTAGCGCCCGCTCGTGGTCATCGGCAGCTCGCCGACGTCGGTGTAGAACTTGACCATCAGGGTCTCGTCGACCGTGCGCCACGACCCGACGACGCACTGCGCGAGGGCGGGCGCGCGCGACATCGGTGGCGCGGTGGTGGGGGAGGGGCGCCCGTCGTCGGCCGCGTACCCGGTGCGCCATGGCTCGGGGGCGTCGTTCTCGGCCACCGCGACGACGGTCAACGCGCTGGCGGCGAGGAAGGCGATCAGCGACAACACCAGGAGCACCGCGACCGGCCGAGGCGACCGCGCGGGTAAGGAACCGGTCACGGCGTTCATGTTATGGGCAGGCACTTTCTCATCGGTACCGCCGGCGGGACTGCCCGCGAGGCGGCGCATCGGACCGAAACATTAGGGTTGACCGGTGCTGACCATGCAGGACGCGTTGCTGGCGTTGACCCGATACTGGACCGACCGCGGTTGCATGATCGTGCAACCGTTCAACACCGAGGTCGGCGCCGGCACCCTCAACCCGGCCACGATCCTGCGGGTGCTCGGTCCGGAGCCGTGGCGGGTGGCCTACGTCGAGCCGAGCGTGCGGCCGGATGACGCCAGGTACGGCGAGAACCCCAACCGGCTGCAGACCCACACCCAGTTCCAGGTGATCCTCAAGCCGGACCCCGGCGACCCGCAGGAGCAGTACCTGGCGAGCCTGGAAGTGCTCGGCATCGACATCCACGCGCACGACATCCGGTTCGTCGAGGACAACTGGGCCAACCCGGCGACCGGCTCCTGGGGCCTTGGCTGGGAGGTGTGGCTGGACGGGTTGGAGATCACCCAGTTCACCTACTTCCAGCAGGCGGGCGGGATGAGCCTGGACCCGGTGTCGGTGGAGATCACCTACGGCGTCGAGCGGATCATCATGGCGCTGCAGGACGTCAGCCATTTCAAGGACATCCAGTACGCGCCCGGCATCACCTACGGCGAGGCCTTCGGCCAGGCCGAGTACGAGATGAGCCGGTTCTACCTCGACGACGCCGACGTGGACACCCAGCGCAGGCTGTTCGAGGACTACGCGGCCGAGGCGCGCCGGCTGCTCGACGCCCGGCTGCCGGTGCCCGCGCACGCGCACGTGCTGAAGTGCTCGCACACGTTCAACGTGCTGGACGCGCGCGGCGCGGTGTCCACGACCGAGCGGGCCAGGGCCTTCGCCAGGATGCGGGGGCTGGCCAGGGAGGTCTCCGCGCTGTGGGCCGCGCGGCGCGAGGAGCTTGGCCACCCGCTGGGGATCGCGCCCGCCCCGCCCGCCGCCGAGCTGCCCGAGCTGCCGGCGGCGGCCGCGGCCGCGCCGTTGCTGTTCGAGATCGGCACCGAGGAGCTGCCCCCGGGCGAGGTGACCCGCTCGGCGCTGGCCGTGCGGGAGGCGCTGGTCGCCAAGCTCGCCGGCACCCGGCTGGCCCACGGCGAGGTGACCGCGCACGCGACCCCCCGGCGCATCGTGGTGCTCGTCGAGGACGTGGCGCCGCGCGAGCCGGACGCCGAGCGGTTCGTGCGTGGGCCCAAGGTCAGCGCGGCGTTCGGCGCGGACGGCGAGCCGACCAAGGCCGCGCAGGGCTTCGCCCGCGGCCAGCGGGTCGAGGTCTCCGCGCTGGAGCGGGTGGCGGTCGACGGCGTCGAGCACGTCGGGGTGACCAGGACCGACACCGGCCGCGGCGCGGTCGAGGTGCTCAGCGAGCTGCTCGGTGCGCTGGTGGCCGAGCTGCGCGCGGACCGGAACATGCGGTGGAACGACCCGAAGCTGTCGTTCACCAGGCCGGTGCGCTGGCTGGTCGCACTGCTGGGCGAGCAGGTGGTGCCGGTCGTGGCGTCCTCGCTGGCCGCCGGTCGGACGACCAGGGTGCACCGGACCGCGCCCGTGCCGGAGGTCGAGGTCGCCTCGGCCGCCGGCTACCTCGATTTCCTCGCCACCCATGAGATCACCGCCTCGATCGCCCAGCGCCGGTCGCGGATCGTGACCGACGCCCTGGCGCTCGCGGAGTCGGTCGGCGGCACGGTCGACGTCGACGGCGAGGCCGCGTTGCTCGACGAGATCACCAACCTGGTCGAGCAGCCGAACGCGCTCCTCGGCGGGTTCGCCGCGACGTATCTCGAGCTGCCGCAGGAGATCCTGACGACCGTGATGCGCAAGCACCAGCGGTATGTTCCGGTGCGCGCGGCCGACGGCACGCTGCTGCCGCACTTCGTGGCCGTGGCCAACGGGTCCTGCTCGACGCCGGCCGTGCGGGCGGGCAACGAGGCGGTGCTGCGGGCGCGGTACGAGGACGCGAGCTTCTTCTGGCGGGCGGATCTCAAGGTCGCGCCGGAGACGATGAAGGCAGGCCTTGAGCGGTTGGCGTTCGAGGAGCGGCTGGGCTCGATGGCCGACCGGGCCGCCAGGATCGCTTCGGTGGCCGCCGCGCTGGGTGTGGTGCTGTCCTCGGCGGACCGTGCGGTGCTCGACCGGGCGGCGGCGCTCGCGAAGTTCGACCTCGGCTCCCAGATGGTGGTCGAGCTGACCAGCCTCGCGGGGGTGATGGCGCGCGAGTACGCGTTGCGTGCCGGCGAGTCACCCGCGGTCGCGCAGGCCCTGTTCGACATGGAGCGCCCCCGCTCGGCCGGGGACGCGGCGCCGGCGACGCTGCCCGGCGCGGTGCTCGCGCTGGCCGACCGGTTCGACATGCTGGTCGGCCTGTTCGCCGTCGGCGCGGCGCCGACGGGTAGTTCGGATCCGTTCGGGCTGCGCCGGGCGGCGGCCGGGGTGATCACGATCCTGCGCGCGCACCCGTCGCTGCGGGAGATCACCTTCGCCACCGGCCTGGCCGCCGCCGCCGAGCGGGTGCGGGCCCAGGGCATCGAGGTGCGGGCGGAGACGCTGACCGAGGTGGCGGAGTTCATCGTCCGCCGCGCGGAGCAGCAGTTGCTCGACATCGGCCACGACCACCGCCACGTGGCGGCCGTGCTCGCGCTGCCGCCCGCGACGGCCGACGAGACGCTGGCCGAGCTGGCGCGCCGGCAGGGCGACGAGGAGTTCGCCGCGCTGGCGGCCGCGTTGCAGCGGGTTCGCCGGATCGTGCCGGCGGGCACCGACGCGGTCTACGACCCGAGCCGGCTGACCGAGCCGGCGGAGGTGGCGCTGCACCAGGCACTGCTGAAGGTGACCGCGTCGCTCGGCGACGGCCAGCACTCGCTGGCGGAGTTCGTGGCCGCCGCCTCCGAGCTGACCGGCCCGATCAACACCTTCTTCGACGACATCATGGTCATGACCGACGACCAGGACCTCCGCCAGGCCCGCCTCGGCCTCCTCACCACCATCCGCGACCTGTCCGCCCCCACCCTCAACTGGCAGGCCCTCGGCAGCTGACCCGATGCTCCGACGAGGGGCGTCCGTCAACGCGCCCAGCGCAGCGAAGGAGCCCTTCGCTGCGTCCCGTGCAGTGAAGGAGCCCTTCGCTGCATGAGGCGCAGTGATGGAGCCCTTCGCTGCGGGGGGTCAGTGGGGGGAGCGGCGGGTGGGGGCGCGGCCGGGGGGTTGGGTTATCGGTTTGGGTGTGGGGAGGTCGGGGATGGGTTGGCGGTGGGGCATGGGGCCGATCTCGATCGGGCGGCCGTGGTGGGTGACCGCCAGTGGGTCGCCGGCCAGCAGGCGGTAGGTGGCGTGTGTGCGGGTGATCTCCACGGCGAACCGGCAGCCCCGATAGGTCATCCGGAACTCGATCCGGGACAGCGCGGGCGGTAGCCGGGGCGCGAACTCCAGCGATCCGTCGTGGTCGCGCATGCCGCCGAAACCGGCCACGGTGACCATCCACGCGCCGGCCAGCGCCGCGATGTGCAGCCCGTTGCGCACGTTGTGGTGCAGGTCGTGCAGGTCGGTGAGGATGGCTTCGGCGAAGTAGTCGAAGGCCAGGTCGAGGTGCCCGACCTCGGCGGCCATCACCGCCTGCGGACCGGCCGACAGCGACGAGTCCCGTACCGTCCGCGCCTCGTAGTAGGCCACGTCGCGTGCCTTCTGCTCCGGCGTGAACGCGTCCCCGCGCAGGTACAGCGCCAGCGTCAGGTCTGCCTGCTTCACCACCTGCCGCCGGTAGAGGTCGAAGTACGGATAGTGCAGCAGCAGCGGATACCGGTCCTCGGGCGTCGCGGCGAAGTCCCACTCCGCGTGCTCGGTGAACCGCTCCGACTGCGGGTGCACGCCGAGCATCGGGTCGTAGGGCACGACCATCTT
Organism: Actinophytocola sediminis; assembly: GCF_054779715.1. Lineage (NCBI taxonomy): Bacteria > Bacillati > Actinomycetota > Actinomycetes > Pseudonocardiales > Pseudonocardiaceae > Actinophytocola > Actinophytocola sediminis. The sequence goes on from NZ_BAAGXS010000041.1 coordinate 23,599, forward strand.
CTCCGCCGCCGCGCGCCACGACGCGGTCTCCTCGGCGCTCACCCCGAGCGTCTCCGCGACCGCGGGCTGCCTGGCGCACACCGCGACCGCCTCGCGCAGGTTCCGCTGCGCCATCAGGTTGGTGTAGATGTTGTTGTCCACCACGGCGCTGTACTCGTCCGGGCCGGTGACCCCGTCGATCCGGAACCCGCCGTGCATGTCATGGTGGCCCAGCGAGAGCCACAGCCGGGCGGTCTCCACCAACAGCTCGACGCCGCTCTCCCGCTCGAACGCCTCGTCGCCGGTGGCCGCGAGATAGCGCACGGTCGCGTCCGCGACGTCGGCGGCCACGTGGAACGCCGCCGTGCCGGCCGGCCAGTAGGCAGAGCACTCCGCGCCGTTGATCGACCGCCACGGGAACGCCGCGCCCGCCAGCCCGAGCGCGCTCGCCCGCTCCTTCGCTTTGTCCACAGTGGAATGACGCCAGCGCAGCGCGTCCCGCGCGGCGTCGGGGATCGTGTAGGTCAGCACCGGCAGGACGAAGGTCTCACTGTCCCAGAAGGAGTGTCCGTCGTAGCCGGGACCGGTCAGGCCCTTGGCCGGGATCGCCCTGCTCTCCCCGCGCGCGCCCGCCTGGAGCACGTGGAACAGTCCAAACCGGACCGCCTGTTGCAGCTCGTCGTCGCCGTCGAGCGTGATGTCCGCGGTGTCCCAGAAGTCGTCGAGGAACTGGCGCTGCTCGGCCAACAACCCCGCCCAGCCGGTCTGCCGCGCCCCGGCCAGCGCCGCGTCCACCTGCGCACGCAGCGCGGGCGCCGACCGGCGGGCCGACCAGCCGTAGGCGAGGTACTTGGTGATGCACAGCCGCGACCCGTTCGGCACGTCGACCGCCACGGTCAACCTGGCCAGGTCGTCCTCGGCGTGGATCTCGGTGCGCACGCCGTCGTTGTCGGCGGCGAGCTCGTGGTCCATCGCCGCGGCCAGCCGCAGCCTCGAGTGCCGGGTCCGGTGCACGAGCACGGCGCGCAGGTCCTCGGCGAAGCTGTCCTCGGCCACCAGCGGGTCCCTGAGCGTGGCCGCGACCCTCGGGTCCCTGCTCGCGGTCTCGACCGGCTCGTTGGCCAGCAGGTCGGACTGCGCGACGAGCTGGATGTAGCCGTCCATCGGCTCGACCTCGTAGCGGATCGCGGCCACCGCGCGCTGGGTGAACGACACCAGCCGCTCGGTGCGTACCCGCACCCGCCTGCCGGTCGGCGACTCCCAGACGGTGTCCCGGCGCACCGTCCCGGAGCGGAAGTCGAGCACCCGGTGGTGCTCGATCGCCCTGCCGTAGCGCATGTCGAGCGGCTCGTCCTGCACCAGTAGCCGGATGATCTTGCCGTCGGTGATGTTGACGACGGTCTGGCCGTCCTCCGGGTAGCCGTAGCCCCCTTCGGCGTAGGGCAGGGAGTGCTGTTCGTAGAAGCCGTTGAGGTAGGTGCCCGGCAGCGCGCACGGCTCGCCCTCGTCGAGGGTGCCGCGCATGCCGATGTGGCCGTTGGACAGCGCGAAGGTCGACTCGGTGCGCTCCAGCGCGGACAGGTCGAGGCTGTTCCACCGCAGCTCCCACGGCGAGACCTGGAAGCCGTGCTCGGTCACGGGGTGTCCGCCAGCAGCTCGGCCAGGTCCTTGACCACGACGTCGGCGCCGTGCGCGCGCAGCTGGTCGGCCTGGCCCGCCCGGTCGACGCCGACGACGTAGCCGAAGTGGCCCGCCTTCCCGGCCTGGACCCCGGACAGCGCGTCCTCGAACACCGCGGTGTGCTCGGCCGGCGTGTCGAGGGCGGCCGCGCCGGCGAGGAAGCTGTCCGGTGCCGGCTTGCCGGCCAGCCCGCGCTCGACGATGGTCACGCCGTCGATGCGGGCCTCGACGAACTTCGTCAGATCGGCGGCTTCGAGCACGGTCTGGCCGTTGGCCGACGAGGTGACCACGCCGATCCGCAGCCCGGCCCGCTTCGCGGCCGTCAGGTAGCGCACCGAGCCGGGGAAGGGCGACACCCCGCGCTCGGCGATGATCTCCTGCACCCGCAGGTTCTTCCGGTTGCCCAAGCCCTGGACGGTGTCGTCGGAGGGCGGTGCCTCCGGGTCGCCTTCCGGCAGCGTGATGTCGCGGGCGGCGAGAAAGGCGCGGACCCCGTCGAACCGGGGCCGGCCGTCGACGTAGTCGTTGTAGTCGGCGGCGGTGAACTCGAGGAAGTCGTCGCCGTCGCGTCGCTTCAGGAACCCGTCGAACGTCTCCTTCCACGCCGCGCGGTGCAGCGCGGCGGTGCCGGTGAGCACACCGTCGAGGTCGAACAGGCAGGCGGTCACATGGTCTGGCAAACCGATCACCCCCGCACGCTACCCAAACCAGCCCCCGCCCACCCGGTGGCAAACGCAGCGAAGGGTCCCTTCGCTGCGCCGGCCGCAGCGAAGGGACCCTTCACTGCGGGGGGAGACCCAGATGGGTGCGCAGGGTGGCGCGGAAGGTGGTGTCGTAGGTGGCGTAGCGGGCGCGCAGGTGGTCGCCTGGCCAGTCGGGTGGGAGCAGAGCCGGCGGCAGGACCGGGTCGGCCACCAGGTGGCGCAGTACCGCGGCGGAGACGATGAAGCTCGCCGCCAGGTCCCGCGCCTGCGCGAGCGCGTCGTGCAGCCGCCTGGCCCTGGTCGCCATCGCCGGCAGGTCCCACAGGGTGCCGGCCAGCGCGGCCGGGTCGCCCGCCGGCCGCCCGGTGAGCACCAGGCAGTCGACCGCCAGCGGACGGTCCAGGTTCGCCGGGCGCAGCCAGGTGCCCTCGCGGGCCTCGGCCAGCCGCAGTCCGGCCATCCGCTGGCGGAACGCGGTCCGCGCCGCCGGGCTGCGACGCTCGGCGGTGACCACCACGATCTCCCAGTCGCCGGTCCACGGACGGGTGGCGGGGGAGCGGCTCTGGTCCTGGCGGGCCTGCCGGGCGATGAGCCGTTCGGTGAGCGCGTACTCGCCGTCGTCCAGCCGCAGGTCGCCGGCCGCGACCATGCGCGAGAGCGCCACCCGGATCGTGCCGTCGGCGATGTCGAACAGCTCGCCGACCCGCACCAGGCTCCTGGCCGGCAACCGGGGCGGGTGCGCGCCCAGCAGCGTGCTCAGCACGGCCGACCTGGCGGTCAGCTGGCGCAGTCCTGGCACGTCCGGCAGGCGCATCGACGTCCTTACGGTCTGGTGTCGCGTGTTCAAAAAACGTAACATGGCCGGTATGGCCGCTACCCACACCGTGACCAACCAGGTGCCACCCCTCGCCGACCACGACGTCGCCGACGACCCGGCCCTGCTCGACGGGCTGGTGCGCGAGGGCGCGGGCTGGGCGGTCGACGAGGTGCGCGCGCTGGGCAGGCTGGCCGGCACCGCGCGGGCCCAGGAGTGGGCGCGGCTGGCCAACGAGCACGAACCGGTGCTGCGCACCCACGACCGCTACGGCCACCGCATCGACGAGGTCGAGTACCACCCCGCTTACCACGAGCTGATGACCGTGGCCATCGGCAACGGCCTGCACGCCGCCCCCTGGCGCGACCAGCGCCCCGGCGCGCACGTGGCCAGGGCCGCGAAGTTCCACACCTGGTCCCAGGTCGAGGGCGGCCACGGCTGCCCGGTCTCGATGACCTACGCCTCGGTGCCCGCGCTGCGGCACACACCCGAGTTGGCCGAACGGTTCGAGCCGCTGCTCGCGGCCACCGTCTACGACCCGGGGTCGGGGGCGCCGCAGACCAAGCCGGGGCTGACCGCCGGCATGTCGATGACCGAGAAGCAGGGCGGCTCGGACGTCCGCGCGAACACCACCCGCGCGGTGCCAAGCGGCGACGGGAGCTACCTGCTCACCGGGCACAAGTGGTTCACCTCCGCGCCGATGTGCGACCTGTTCCTGGTGCTCGCGCAGGCGCCGGGCGGCCTGTCGTGCTTCCTGCTGCCCCGGGTGCTGCCCGACGGCACGCGCAACCGCATGCACCTGCAGCGACTCAAGGACAAGCTGGGCAACCGGGCCAACGCCTCGTCGGAGGTGGAGTACGACGAGGCGGTCGCGTGGCTGGTCGGCGAGGAGGGTCAGGGCGTGCGGACCATCATCCAGATGGTCAACATGACCCGGCTGGACTGTGCGATCGGCGCCGCCGCCGGCATGCGGGCCGCGCTGATGGCCGCCATGCACCACGCGACCCACCGCACCGCCTTCGGCGAGCGCCTGGTGGATGCCCCGCTGATGCGCAACGTGCTCGCCGACCTGACCGTGGAGTCCCAGGCCGCCACCACCCTCGCGCTGCGCCTGGCCGGCGCGACCGACCGGGCCTTCGCCGGCGACGAGCAGCAGGCCGCGTTCCGCAGGCTCGGGCTCGCCGTCGGCAAGTACTGGGTGTGCAAGCGGGCCCCGGCGCACGCGGCCGAGGCGCTGGAATGCCTCGGCGGCAACGGCTACGTGGAGGACTCCGGCCTGCCCCGGCTCTACCGGGAGGCGCCGCTGAACTCGATCTGGGAGGGCTCTGGCAACGTGGCCGCGCTCGACGTGCTGCGCGCCATGGGCTCGGTCGGCGCGGAGGCGTTCTTCGCTGAGGTCACCGAGGCCGCGGGCGCGGACCGCCGGCTCGACGACGCGGTCGCCCGGCTCGGCAAGGACCTCGGCGCGCTGACCGACCCGGTGGCCGCGCAGGCAGGCGCACGCCGCCTGGTCGAGCGAATGGCGTTGGTACTGCAGGGTTCCCTACTCGTCCGGCACGGCGCCCCCGCCGTCGCCGACGCCTTCTGCGCCTCCCGCCTCGACGGCGACTGGGGAGCCGCCTTCGGCACCCTGCCCACCGGCGTGGACACCACGGCCATCCTGGCACGGGCACAGATCGGCTGACCCCCCAGGAGCGGGAGCGACGGAGCGTGCGCCGTCTGGACTGACGAGCGCGCGCAGGCGCGCCAGCGCCGAGCACGTGAGGAGGGAAGACGGCGCGTTAGCGCAGTCGCGGGAGCGACCAGAAAATACAGCGACCTGAAAACTCACCTTTTCTTGATCGGGACTGGTGATGCGCCTCACAGGCGGGCTACGGTGCCTCAGAGCGATCATTTGAACACAGCATCGAGGCTGGAGTCAGCGATGAACGAAGGTGTTCCCCGCGTTTTCGGTCGGCCTCGCAGCCGCCGTGAGGTCCTTCGCGCGGCGGCCGTGGCGGCAATGGCGGCGTCGGTCGGCAGTGCCTGTGCCAGCGAGGAGTCCCCGGTCACCGACCCCGGTTCCACCGGCAAGGAACCGGAGGTGACCTTCGCCGAGCCGTCGACCAAGCTGTCCGGCGACCTGAAGATCCTCCTGTGGAGCCACTTCGTGCCGAGCCACGACACCTGGTTCGACAAGTTCGCGCAGGACTGGGGCAAGCGCGTCGGGGTCAACGTCGTCGTCGACCACGTCGACCAGGCCCAGATCCCCACCCGGATCGCCGCGGAGGTCCAGGCCGGTGAGGGCCACGACGTCATCCAGTACATCGCCACGCTCTCCCAGTACGAGCCGAGCGTGCTCGACCTCAAGGACCTGGTCGAGGAGGCCAGCTCCCGCTGGGGCAAGCAGCTCGAGCTGTGCCGCAAGTCCAGCTCCAACCCGGCGACCGGCAAGTTCTACGCCTACTCGCCGGGCTGGGTGCCCGACCCCGGCAACTTCCGCAAGTCGCTCTGGGAGCCCGTCGGCTTTCCGGAGGGCCCGACGACCTGGGACGACCTGCTCACCGGCGCCACCGAGATCAAGAAGAGCGAGAACATCCAGCTCGGCCTCGGCATGTCCCAGGAGATCGACTCCAACATGGTGCTGCGGGCGCTGATGTGGTCCTACGGCGCCTCCGAGCAGGACGAGAACGAGCAGGTGACGCTGAACTCGCCGGAGACCATCGCCGCAGTCGAGTTCATGACCAAGCTGTACCAGCAGGCCATGACGCCCGAGGTGTTCTCCTGGAACGCCGCGAGCAACAACCAGGGCCTGGTCGCCGGCAAGCTGTCCTACGTGGTCAACTCGATCTCCGCGTGGCGCACCGCGCAGGAGTCCAACCCGGATGTCGCCGACGACACCCATTTCGTGCCGGCGCTGCGTGGGCCAAAGGCCGCGCTCGCCGCCCAGCACGTGCTCTACAACTGGATCATCCCGGACCACGCGCCCGGCGCGGACGCGGCCAAGGAGTTCCTGTTGCACTACACGGCGAACTACGCCCTGGCGACCTACCACTCCAAGCTCTACGACTTCTGCGCGTGGTCGGACCTGACGCCCGAGATCGGCACCTGGCTGGGCGACGACCCGTTCGGCGCCAAGCCGGCCGACAAGCTCGCGTTCCTGTCCGACGCGGTGCCGTGGAGCGCCAACATCGGCCATCCCGGCCCGGCGTCGACCGCGATCGGCGAGGTGTTCAACACCTTCGTGATCCCGAACATGTTCGCCCGCGCGGTCCGCGGCGAGGCCTCGCCGGAGCAGTCCGTGCTCGAGGCGGAGCGGCAGGTCAACTCGATCTTCGACAAGTGGCGGGCCGCCGGGCTCGTCGGCGGCTGAGCCGGTCCGGCTCGGCGAGTAGAGGGAGGGCGTGTGGCGGTTGTCGAGGTCCGCGATCTGGTCAAGCAGTTCGACGGGGGGAAGGCGCACGGGAAGGTACGCGCGATCGATGGCGTCAACCTGACCGCAGCCGATGGTGAGTACCTCGTCCTGCTCGGCCCGTCCGGGTGCGGCAAGACGACGTTGCTGCGGACCATCGCCGGTCTGGAGGAGCCGAGCTCTGGCGACATCCTGATCGACGACCACGTGGTCACCGGGCTGCCGCCGCGGGCACGCAAGATCGCCATGGTGTTCCAGAGCTACGCGCTCTATCCACACAAGACGGTCCTGGCCAACATCGTGTTCCCGTTGCGCGCGGCCGGTATGGACCGGCCGGAGCGGGAGAAGAAGGCGCGCTGGGCGGCCGGTCTGCTCGGCATCGAGCATCTCCTCGGCCGCAAGCCGAGGCAGCTGTCCGGTGGCGAGCGGCAGCGGGTCGCGCTGGCCAGGGCGTTGGTGCGGGAGCCCCAGGTGTTCCTGCTCGACGAGCCGCTGTCCAACCTGGACGCCAAGCTTCGCGCCAGTGCCCGCGACGAGCTGAAGTCCTTTCAGGACGAGATCGGCACCACCACGGTCTACGTCACCCACGACCAGATCGAGGCGATGGGGCTCGGCGACCGGATCGCCGTGCTGTCCAACGGAAAGATCCGCCAGGTCGGCCCGCCGGCGGAGATCTACGACGACCCGGCGGACACCTTCGTGGCCACGTTCATCGGGTCGCCGCCGATGAACCTGGTCCCGCGCGACGATCATCTGGTCGGCTTCCGGCCGGAGCACCTGTTGCCGGTGGAGGTCGTGTCGTCGGTGGAGAAGACGCTGATGCCGCTCGCGGTCGACCGGATCGAGTACCTGTCCGGCGACCGGCACGTCTACGGCACGGTGACCAGGATCGGCGAGGCCACCAGGGTCGTCGCCCGGCTGCCCTCCACTGTGGAGACCCCGATCGCGGCCGGCGAGCTGCACGAGTTCGCCGTGCATCCCGACCGGTTGCGGTTCTTCGCCGCCGACGAGGAGGGCCTGCGCACCGAGCCGATCCGGTTGGGTGCCCAGTGACGGTCACCGAGGAGCGGGTCGAGCCGACCAAGGTCGCCGGGCCGGCGAAGCGCACGCTGGCCGACCGCGATGGCGCGCTGGCGTGGATCTTCCTGATGCCGAGCGTGGTCTACATCATCGCGCTGGTGGCGATCCCGTTCGGACTGGCGATCGCGTTCGCGTTCTCCGACATCTCCGCCGGCGACCCGTCGTTCGACTGGGTCGGCGTGCGCAACTTCGTGCGGGCCTTCGAGGACCCGGTGTTCTGGCGCTCGCTTGGCAACACCTTCGTCTTCACCGGCATCTCGATGGTGTTCATCGTGTTGCTCGGCAAGGTGTTGGCCAACATCCTGGTGGCGAACTTCCGGGGCAAGTGGATCGTCCGCTTCCTGGTGCTGCTGCCGTGGACCACGCCGGTCGCGCTGTCCTCGATCTCCTGGCTGTGGCTGCTGGACTCGATCTACTCGCCGATCGACTGGGTGCTGCGCGAGATCGGTTTCCTCGACCGCGCGGAGAACATGTACTGGCTCGGCGAGCCGGGACTGGCCATGGGCTCGGTGATCGCGGTGCACGTGTGGCGGCTGGTGCCGCTGGCCGCGGTGATCCTGATGGCCGGGTTGGTCGCCATCCCGAGGGACATCGACGAGGCGGCCAAAGTGGACGGTGCGGGCTACTGGCGGCGGATGTTCGAGATCACCATCCCGCTGGTGCTGCCGGTGATCGCGGTGTCCGCGCTGTTCGGCGCGATCTTCACCTTCACCGACATGGCCGTGGTCCGGGTGCTCACCCGAGGCGGTCCCAACGACGCCACCCAGGTGCTGTCCAGTTGGGCGTTCTACCGGGGCATCGACGGCGGCGACGTCGCCGGCGGGGCCGCGATCGCGTTGTTCCTGTTCCCACTGCTGCTCGCCGCCGCGGTCGGCATCCTCCGCGTCGTGCGCCGGATCGAGGTGAACTGAGGGATGGCGATCGAACCGGTCACCGCCGCGCAGGCGGCCGCGCTGCGCCGCCGCTACACCCGGCGGCACGTCGCCGCCAGGATCGGCGTCTACTTCGCCGCGATCCTGGTCGCGCTGTTCTGTGCCGGGCCGTTCATCTGGAGCGCGATCACCGCGTTCAAGCAGAACCGCGACCTGTACAACCCGGAGAACAACCCGTTCATCTTCAACCGGCCGCCAACGCCCGACCACGTCACCTACCTGTTCACCGACACCTCGTTCCTGACCTTCGCCTGGAACACGCTGTGGGTCGGCGTGCTGGTCGTGGCGATCACGCTGGTGTTCGCACTGCCGGCGGCCTACGCGTTGGCCAGGTTGGACCGGCCGTGGTCCGGTCCGCTGGGGATCGCGATCTTCCTGGTCTACCTGGTGCCGCCGAGCCTGCTGTTCCTCTCGCTGTCCAGGGTGGTCGTCGGCGTCGGGCTGCAGGACTCCACCTGGTCGATGGTGCTGGTCTACCCGACGATCACCATCCCGGTCTCGGTGTGGTTGCTAATGGGCTTCCTGCGCAACGTGCCAAAGGACGTCGAGGAACAGGCGATGGTGGACGGCTACAGCCGCCTCGGCGCGTTCGGCCGGGCCGTGGTTCCGTTGGTGTTCCCCGGAATCGTGGCGGTCGTGGTGTTCGCGTTCACCCTGACCGCGAGCGAGTTCATCTACACGCTCGCCTTCGTCTCCCCACCGGGCCAGATGCCGGTCAGCACCGGTGTGCCGACCCAGCTGATCCGCGGCGACGTGTTCTTCTGGCAGTCGTTGCAGGCGGCCACGGTGCTCGTGGCGGTGCCGATCGCCTTCGTGTTCAACCTGTTCCTTGATCGGTTCATCGCCGGTTTCACCGCCGGCGCGGTCAAGGGCTGATCGTCCCGCGCACAGTCCAAAAGCACAACGATCAAGGTCAGGGCGATCAAGGAAAGAAATTATCTAACAGTTCATTGACTCAACGCGTTCCGCGCTGCCACGATCCCCTTACGGACGACGGAACCTTCCTGCACCCGTCGCATCCTCTGTGGAGGGCGCTATGCGCAGACGTCTGGTCACCCTTCTCGCCGCGATACTCGTGGCCATCACCGGCTCGATCACGGTCAGCTCGATCGCACCCGCGACGGCCGCCGCCGACGGGTGCTACACCTGGAACCGCACGCTGCGCCAAGGAATGAGCGGCGCGGATGTCACCCAGCTGCAGATCCGGGTGGCCGGCTGGGTCGCCTCCGGGGAGAACCTCGTCATCGACGGCGAGTTCGGGTCGGCCACCGCCGCCGCGGTCCGGCGGTTCCAGACCGGCTACGGGCTCGGGTCCGACGGCATCGCCGGCGACCAGACCTACAGCAAGATCTACGCGCTCCAGGACAACGACTGCACGCCGGCGCACTTCGCCTACTCCGAGCTCGACGGCAACTGCGGGGCCAACAACTTCAACGGTGGCAAGGTCTCCGCGGCCGCGGCGAAGACGAACACCCTGCGGATGATGTGGCAGCTGGAGGCGATGCGGCACAAGCTGGGCGACCGCCCGATGGTCGTGAGCATCTCCTTCCGCAGCGTGTCGTGCAACGCCTCGGTCGGCGGCTCACCCAGCAGCCGGCACATGTACGGCCAGGCGACCGACTTCAGCACGGCCAGCGGGCCGACGTTGTGCCAGATGTACCACGCCGCCAAGACCTCCGGGTTCGAGGAGATCCTCGGACCGGGCTATCCGGGGCACAACGACCACACCCATGTGGCCAACGACCCCATCCGCACCTGGAGCGCGCCCAACTGTTGAGAAGTGCCCACGAACGTTAGTGCACGGCCGACGGAACTCCCTGCTCCGTCGTATCCAATGTGGAGGGCAAAGTATGCGTAGACGTCTCGTTTCTCTCGCCGCGGCGTTCTTACTGGCGATCACCGGCTCGCTCACCATCGGCGTGATCGCGCCGGCGACCGCCGCCGCGGACGGGTGCTACACCTGGTCAAGGACGTTGTCCCAGGGCGCGTCCGGTGCCGATGTCACCCAGCTGCAGATCCGGGTGGCCGGTTGGGTCGCCTCCGGCGAGAACCTCGTACTCGACGGGGAGTACGGTCCGGCGACCAAGAGCGCGGTCGCGCGGTTCCAGTCCGGCTACGGGCTCGGGTCCGACGGCATCGCCGGTCAGCAGACCTTCAACAAGATCTACGAGCTCCAGGACGACGACTGTACGCCGATCCACTTCACGTACGGGGAGTTCGACGACAACTGCGGTGCCAACAACTTCAACGGTGGCAAGGTCTCCGCGGCCACCGCGAAGGAGAACATCCGCAGGCTGATGTGGCAGCTCGAGGCGATGCGCCACAAGCTCGGTGACCGCCCGCTCGGCATCACCTCGGCGTTCCGCAGCGTCTCGTGCAACTCGTCGGTCGGCGGTTCGTCGACCAGCCTGCACATGTACGGGCAGGCCGCGGACCTCGGCATGAGCAACCCGCCGCAGTGCACGATGTGGAACCAGGGCAAGACCGCCGGGTTCGAGGAGCTCCTCGGACCGGGCTACCCCGGCCACAACGATCACGTGCACGTCGCCAACAAGTCCGGCCGCTTCTGGAGCGCGCCGAACTGCTGACACCCTTTCGATGACGACTCGGGCCCGTGCCGGACGGCACGGGCCCGAGTCACGTTGTCGGCGGGCCGCCTCCTGATGCGTGCCGAACAGGGACATGCTGTGCTGGTACAGGCACACACGAGTTCGCTGGGAGTTGACATGCCGGGTACCGAGGTGGATGTCGTCGTGATCGGGATGGGGCCGGGCGGCGAGGACATCGGCGCCAGGCTCGCCAGGGCCGGGCTGTCGGTGGTGGGGGTCGACGTCCGGCTGGTCGGCGGTGAGTGCCCGTACTACGCGTGCGTGCCGACGAAGATGATGATCCGCGCGGCCGACGCGCTCGCCGAGGCGCGCCGGGTGGACACGCTGGCCGGCTCGGCGACGGTGGACCGCGACTGGTCGCCGGTGGCCAGGCGCGTCCGCGAGGAGGCCACCGACAACTGGGACGACACGGTCGCGGTCGACCGGTTCACCGCGACCGGCGGCCAGTTCGTCCGTGGCCGTGGCCGGATCACCGCGCCACGCGAGGTCACTGTGTCCACATCGGACGGACCGAGGGTTTTCCTCGCCCGCAAGGGAATCGTGCTCAACACCGGGACCGATCCCGCGGTGCCGCCGATCGACGGGCTGGCCGAGACGCCGTACTGGACCAACCGGGACGCGGTGGCGGTGGCGGAGCTGCCCCAGTCGCTGATCGTGCTCGGCGGTGGTCCGGTCGGATGTGAGTTCGCCCAGGTGTTCTCCCGGTTCGGGGTCGCGGTGACGATCGTGCAGCACGCCGACCGGCTGGTGCCCGCCGACGAGCCGGAGGCCGGGGAACTGCTCGGGTCGGTGTTCGGTGCCGAGGGGATCACCGTGCGGACCGGCCTGTCGGCGGCCAGGATCCGTTACGAGGCAGGGCAGTTCTCGGTGAAACTGGACAACGGCGAGGCGCTGGCCGCCGAGCGGCTGCTGGTGGCCGCCGGCCGGCGCACGGACCTGGCGGCGCTCGGCGTCGACGCGGTCGGCCTGCCGACGACCGGCCGGGACGTGCCGACCGACGAGCGGATGCGGGCGGCCGATGGCCTGTGGGCGATCGGCGACATCGCCGGCAGGGGCGCGTTCACCCACCTGTCGATGTACCAGGCGCGGATCGCGGCGGCCGACATCCTCGGCGAGCCGGACGCGGAGACGGCCGACTACCGGGCGGTGCCGAGGGTGACGTTCACCGACCCGGAGATCGGCTCGGTCGGCCTGTCCGAGCACGCCGCCCGCGAGCGCGGGCTCCGCGTGCGCACGGGGTTCGCGCGCGTCCAGGAGTCCTCGCGCGGGTTCATTTACAAGGTGGGGAACGAGGGGTTCGTCAAGCTGGTCGAGGACGCCGACCGCGGCGTGCTGGTCGGCGCGACCTCGGCCGGCCCGGCCGGCGGCGAGGTGCTCGGCGCCCTGGCGGTCGCCGTGCACGCGGAGGTCCCGACCACCCGCCTGCGCACGATGATCTACGCCTACCCCACCTTCCACCGCACCATCGAGACCGCCCTCGCCAACCTCTCCTGACCTCCGTCGGCCCGACCGGCCCGCTTTGACCATGGTTGACATGAAACCAAATGGTTTCCTATTGTGGTCGCGTGGAGCGGGTATTCCGGGCATTGGCGGATCCGACCCGCCGGGAGCTGCTCGATGAGCTGTTCCGGCGGGACGGGCAGTCGCTCAACGCGTTGGCGAGCCGGTTCGCGATGACGAGGGTCGCCGTGGCCAAGCACCTTCGCCTGCTCGAGGAGGCCGGCCTGGTGGTGTCGGAGCGGCGGGGCAGGGAGAAGGCGCACTTCCTGAACCCCGTGCCGATCCGGCTCCTCCACGACCGCTGGGTCAGCAAGTACACCGAGGCGTGGGCCGCCGGCCTCGTCGGGCTGAAACGACATCTGGAGGCACACGTGGAGAAGGTGTTCGAGATCTTCATCGCCACCACGCCGCAGCGGCTGTGGCAGGCGATCACCGATCCCGAGACGCGGGCGAGGTTCCAGTTCGGCGCGCGGGTGGCGTCGGACTGGACCACCGGCTCCGCCTACCAGGTCACCCACCACGGGGCGGGCGGGTTGATCGAGGGCGAGAACCTCGAGGTCGACCCGCCCTGGCGGCTCGTGCAGACCTACCACGCCATCTGGGACGACGAGATCGCCGCCACGGGCACCAGCCGGGTGACCTGGCAGATCGAGCAGGTCGGCGACAGCTGCCGGCTCGTCGTCCGGCACGACCAGCTCACCGAGGACGCCGACGAGCACCTCTACGGCGGCTGGCCGATGATCCTGTCCGGGCTCAAGACCTGGCTGGAGACCGGCACGGAACTCACCACTCCCGGCTCACTCAGGTACGGAGGCGACCCATCATGACCGCACGACCAGGCGAGAAGCTGGACCGGACGTTCACCGCGACACTGCGCACGAGCCAGAACAAGGGCGGCTGGACCTATGTCGTACTGCCCGGCTCGGCCGAGTTCTTCGGCACCCGCGGGCTGGTGAAGGTCAGGGGCCGCGTCGACGGCGAGCCGTTCCAGGGCTCGTTCATGGCACTGGGCGACGGCACGCACAAGCTCGCGTTCACCGCCGCCACCCGCGCCCGCATCGGCAAGCAGGCAGGCGACACCGTCACCGTCACCCTCGAGGAACGCCTCCCGCGCCAGCCAACGCCCTGAATGGGGCATTCAGGGCGTTGAGCGTCCCGAACGGCCCATTCGGGGCATGGCCCCGGCGGGTGCTCAGGGGGCGAGGGTTTTGGTCAGGGTGCGTAGGCACAGGCTCAGGGCCTGGTGTTTGGGTGCGCCGTTGTCCCGGACGTGCGCCCAGGCGGTGAACAGCAGGCTCCACACCAGCTGCTGGACCCACGTCGGCGCCATCTCCCGGTCGATGGTGCCCTCCGCGTGGCCGCGCTCGATGAGCCGGATCACCGCGCGGTCGCTCGCGGTCTCCTCGTCCCACAGCGGGCCGGTGGCCAGCTCGGGCATGCCGAAGAACAGCGTGAACAGGTCGCCGAACTCGAAGTACTCCTGGCACAGCCTGCTCAGCGCGTCGGGCGCCGCGCCGTCGTCGAGTCGCGCGGACTCGGTGGCCACGTCGATCTTGTCCAGGAAGTCGACGCCGATCGCCCGCAGCAGGTCCGACCGCTCCGGGAAGTAGCGGTGCACGGTCGTGCGGCCGACGTTGGCCGCCACGGCGATGTCGGCCAGCGTCGCGGCGGAGTTGGCGGCCAGCGCGATGACCGCCGCGTCCAGGATGGCGCGCCTGGTCCGCAGGCGGGCACCCGACTCGGCCACCGCGCTCTGTCCCATGCCCATGACAGCACCGTACCTGTTATGCCATATGAGAACAAAATTGACTGAAATGGAGCATCAGTGTTCCATTAGGGCTCATGGAGACTCCACAACGGTTACCTCGGCTCCGGGTGCTCTGGACCTTCGCCAGGCCGCACCGGCGCACGCTCGCCCTCGGGCTCGTGCTGGCCCTGCTCGGCTCGGCCACCGGGCTCACCACCCCGATGGTCACCAAGTGGGTCCTCGACTCGTTCGGCTCCGCCGGCTCGCTGCTCGCCCCGGTGACCGCGCTGCTCACGGTCGTCCTGTTCGGCGCGGTGATCTTCTGCTGGCAGTGGATCCTGCTCGGCACCATGGGCGAACGGGTCGTGCTCGGCGCCCGGGAGTCCATGGTGCGCCGCTTCTTCCGCGCGACCGTGCCCGCGGTGACCACCCGGCCGACCGGCGAGCTGGTCACCAGGGTCACCTCGGACACCCTGCTGCTGCGCGAGGCCGCCTCCGCCAGCGTGATCGGGTTGATCAACGGCGTGGTGATGCTGCTTGGCTCCCTGGTGCTGATGAGCGTGCTCGACCTCGTCCTGCTGGCGGTGACCGTCGGCTCGGTGATCGTGGTCGGCATCCTGTTCATGGTGCTCATGCCGAGGATTGCCAAGGAGCAGGAGAAGGCCCAGGAGCGGGTCGGCCTGCTCGGCGGCGCGCTGGAGGGCTCGCTGCGGGCGATCCGCACGGTCAAGGCCAGCCGGGCCGAGCAGCGCCAGGGCGACCGGATCATGGTCGACGCGGTGGCCTCCACCGACCACGCCATCCGCGCGGTGCGCATCCAGGCGGTCGCGTGGGTGATCGCCTGGACGGGCATCCAGCTGGCCATCGTGCTGGTCCTGGGCATCGGCGCGCTGCGGGTCTCGCAGGGCCAGTTGGAGGTCTCCAGCCTGATCGCCTTCCTGCTCTACGCCTTCGGGCTGATGGAGCCGATCACCGAGCTGAGCCAGCACGTGACCGCGCTGCAGTCCGGGATCGCCGCCGCGGGGCGCATCCGGCAGGTCGACGCGCTGGACGTGGAGGTCGACCCGGTGCCAGCACCCGCCATGACCCACGACCGCACCGGCAACGTGCTCGAACTGCGCGACGTGGTGGCCCAGTACGGCCCGGACGCCGAACCCGCGCTGCGTGGGGTGACCCTGCGCATCCCCCGGCGCGGGCACACCGCGATCGTCGGCCCGTCCGGCGCCGGCAAGACCACGCTGTTCTCCCTGATCCTGCGGTTCCTCGAACCCCGGGACGGCGCGCTGGTGCTCGACGGCCGCGACTACCGCGAACTGTCCTACGGCGACGTTCGCGCGCGGATCGCCTACGTCGAGCAGGAGACGCCGATCGTGCCGGGGACCATCCGGGACAACCTGCTGTTCACCCACCCGGACGCGACCGACGAGGAACTGGACCGGGTGCTGGCCGAGGTGCGGCTGACCGACAAGATCGCCGAGCTGGCCGACGGGCTGGACACCTCGCTGACCTCGTCCTCGGTCTCCGGCGGGCAGCGGCAGCGGATCGCGCTGGCCAGGGCCGTGCTGCGCACCCCGGACGTGCTGCTGCTGGACGAGGCGACCGCGCAGGTCGACGGGCTGACCGAGGCGGCCATCCACGACTGCATCCGCCGCCGGGCCGAGGCCGGCGCGGTGGTGACCGTCGCGCACCGGCTGTCCACGGTCATCGACGCGGACACCATCGTGGTGCTGGAGGGCGGCCGGATCCGCGCGCAGGGCACGCACGAGTCGTTGCTGGCCAACGACACGCTGTACCGGGAACTGGTGGAGGCGCTGCGCATCGCCGGGGAGCGGGCGCCGATATAGGGTGGCGCCACCGGCAGACGATTGGTCCACAATGGACGTTCGGCAGTTGCAGTACTTCCTCGCGGTCGTCGACCACGGGAGCGTGCACCGCGCGGCCAAGGAACTGTTCGTCGCCCAGCCGTCGGTCTCCCAGGCGCTGCGGGCGCTGGAGCGCGACCTCGGCGCCGACCTGTTCCACCGCACCGGCCGCCGGCTGGTGCTCACGCCGGCGGGGGAGCAGCTGATCGACCCCGCCCGCGACGTGCTGCGTGGGCTGGCGCTGGCCAGGGACACGGTCGCGGCCGTCGACGGGCTGCGCGGCGGCCGGCTGCTCATCTCCGCCATGCCGTCGCAGGCGGTCAGCCCACTGGCCGGCATGATCGCCGGCTTCGCCGCCCGCTACCCGAGGGTCGAGGTCGTCGTGCGGGCCGCGGCGACGCCGCCGGACGTGCTCGACGCGGTCCGGGTGGGCGCGGTGGAGCTCGGCGTGCTCGGCGCGGCCGACCAGCCCGCCCCGCCGGGCATGGTCGTCACCCCGCTGGCCACCCAGCGGTTCGTCCTGGTCGCGGCCACCGCCGGGGACCTGCCGGCCGGGTCGGATCCGGTGGCCCCCGCCGCACTCACCGGCTGCCGGCTGATCGTCGGCCAGCCCGGCACGGTGATGCGCCGGGCCGCCGACGACATCGTGGGCTCGGCGGCCGGCAGCCGGATCGCGGTCGAGGTCGAGCACCGGGAGGCGATGCTGCCGCTGGTGCTCGCCGGGGTCGGGGTCGCGGTGCTCAGCGAGTCCTGGCGGCAGCTGGCGGTGGACGCGGGCGCGGTCGTGCGCGACCTGGACTCGGCCGAGGTGCTGCACGTCTGCCTGGTGCACCGGGCGGGCCGGCTCAGTCCGGCGGCCCGGGAGTTCACCACCGATAGGTAGGGCCTATCGGTGGGGGAGGAATCTGGTCTTGGACCGGGCGGCGCCCGGCCGCTGCACTGGCGGTATGACTGACCACCGCATCGCGTTGATCCCCGGGGACGGCATCGGCACCGAGGTCCTGCCGCCAGCGACCGCCGTGCTCGACAAGGTCGGCGCCCACCACGGCATCACCTTCACCTACGACGAGTTCGACTGGAGCTGTGAGCGTTACCTGAACGAGGGCGCGATGATGCCCGAGGACGGGTTGGACCGCATCCGCCACCACGACGCGATCCTGCTCGGCGCGGTCGGCTGGCCCGGCGTGCCCGACCACGTCTCGCTCTGGGGCCTGCTCATCCCCATCCGGCGGCAGTTCGACCAGTACGTCAACCTGCGGCCGATCAAGGTGATGCCGGGCGTGCCCGGCCCGCTGCGCACGTCCACCCCCGGCCTGGAGTTCGTGGTGGTCCGGGAGAACGTCGAGGGCGAGTACTCCGAGGTCGGTGGGCGCTTCCGCCGGGGGTTCCCCGATGAGCTGGCCGTGCAGCAGGCGATCTTCACCCGGCCGGGGGTCAACCGGATCCTCGACTACGCCTTCGAGCTGGCCAAGACCCGGCGCGGCGTGGTCACCTCGGCCACCAAGTCCAACGGGATCGTGCACACCATGCCGTTCTGGGACGAGCTGGTGGCCGAGGCCGGCGAGCGGCACTCCAGCGTGAGCTGGCACCAGGAGCACATCGACGCGCTGGTCGCCAAGGTCGTGCTGGACCCGTCCCGCTACGACGTGATCGTCGGCTCGAACCTGTTCGGCGACATCCTCTCCGACCTCGCGGCGGCGGTCGCGGGCAGCATCGGCATCGCGCCGGCCGGCAACCTCAACCCGGAGCGGGAGTTCCCCTCGATGTTCGAGCCGGTGCACGGCTCCGCGCCCGACATCGCCGGCAAGGGCGTGGCCAACCCGCTGGGCGCGATCTGGTCGGCGGCCATGATGCTCGACCACCTCGGCCACCCCGAGGCCGGCGCCCAGGTGCTCGCCGCGATGGCCGACGTACTGGAGAACACCCCGGTGCGCACCGCCGACCTCGGCGGCACCGCCGACACCGCGACCTTCACCAGGGAGCTGCTCGACCGGTTGTGAGCCGCGCACTTGCCGGCTGCCGGGACGACCCGGGAGGATGCTCGGGTGAGACTGCTGCTGCGCGGGCTGGTCGTGGTTGTGTTGGCACTCTCGGCGGCGTTGCCGCTCGGCGGTACCGCGGCGGCGGCGCCACCGCCGCGGTGCGCGGACCCGGCCGCGCCGCTGACCGTCGAGGAGCGGCGGCTCACCCTGCCGGTGCCGACGGAGGTCCTGGCGCGCAGCGGGTTCGACCGCTTCGCCTCGGCGTTCACCCCGGCACTGTGCGCGGTGTCCAGCGAGGCGCTGGCCGAGCGCGCGGTCACCGCGCAGGGCCGGCTGCTGTGGGAGACCGCGGTGGCCCGCGCCCAGGGCAGGGTGCCGGCCGGCACCCTGCCGGTGACCGACGACCGGCCGCTGTACTGGGCCCGCCTCGGCCTGACCAGGGCGCTGCGGCAGTGGACGCCGTCGTTCGCGCTGAGCGAGCAGCGGCGGTCCCACCTGATCGGCCTGCTGGAGACCGCCGCGCGCGGACAGGACGCGGTGCGCTTTCCCGGTGCCGAGCGCCGGATCCTGGTCAGCGGGTTCGACCCGTTCCAGCTCGACCAGGACCCCCGGCGCAGCAACCCCTCCGGCGCCACCGCGCTCGCCCTGGACGGCACGGTGATCGACACCCCGGCCGGGCGGGCGCGGATCGAGACGGCGATGTTCCCGGTGCTGTGGGACCCGTTCGCCGCCGGCATGGTGGAGCGCACGTTCCTGCCGTGGCTCGACCAGGTCGACCTGTTCACCACGATCAGCCAGGGCCGGTTCGGCCAGTTCGACGTCGAGCGGTACAACGGCCGCTGGCGGGGCGGGTTCCCGGACAACGACAACGTCTCGCGCACCGGGGTGATCCCCGTCCCGCCCGGCGTGCCGACGGTGACCCCCGCGCCCGAGTTCGTGCCGACCACGTTGCCCTACCAGGACATCGTGGCCGCGCCGACCGGGCGGTTCCCGGTGCTGGACAACACGACCGTGGTGGAGATCCCGGCCGGGCAGACCGCGCCGGTCACCTCGCCGGGCGGGCCGACCCCCGGCTCGGTCGCGCGCGCCGGTGGCGGCGGGGACTACCTGTCCAACGAGATCGCCTACCGGGTGACGCTGCTGCGCGACGCGCTCGGCCTCGACCTGCCGGGCGGGCACCTGCACACGCCGGTACTGGAGTTCGGGCCGGACAACGTGAGCGAGGTGACCGACCCGGTGTTCGCGGCCAACCAGCGCGACATCATCGACCAGGTGCGGGCGGTGCTCACGGTCGCGGCCGGGTCACTACGCTGACCTCATGGAACGGGTCAGCCCGCCGCTGACCGCGGGGGAGCGGGAGACGCTGCGCGCGTATCTCGACTTCCACCGCGCGACGCTGGCGATGAAGTGCGCCGGACTGTCCGATGAGGACCTCCGGCGGCAGTCGATGCCACCGTCGACGCTGACCCTGCTCGGGCTGGTGCGGCACCTGGCCGAGGTGGAGCGCACGTGGTTCCGCCGGGTGATCGACGGGGAGGACATCCCGTTGGTCTGGTCGCCGGATGGCGACTTCCAGGTGGCCTATGACGCGTCCGGCGCCACCCGCGAGGAGGCGTTCACCGTGTGGCAGGCCGAGGTCGCCAGGTCGCGGGAGATCGAGCTCGCGGCCGAGTCGCTGGACGTGGTCGGCTACTTCCCCAAGTGGGGCGCGGATGTCTCGCTGCGGCTGGTGATGCTGCACCTCATCCACGAGTACGCCAGGCACAACGGGCACGCCGACTTCCTGCGCGAGGGGGTCGACGGGGTCGTCGGCGCCTGAGTTCGCTTTTCCACCGGAAACATCCCGTTCCCGTGGCCGATTTCATGCGGCATGGTGACAGGTGGGTACTTTCGAGTGGAGGCAGTGAAATGTCAGCTGCGGTCGGTAGCCCCGTGCCATTCCTCAACATTGTTGATCCCGAGTTCGATTTCGTCGCGCCGGAGGTGATGGCGGCCCAGGCGTCGAGCTGGTACGCGGAAAGCCCGATCGGCGGGCTCGTGCTGCGTTATGCCGAGGGCCGCGCGTTGCTGCGCGACCAGCGGTTCGACCACAACGGCAAGCTCTACCTGGAGCGCAGCGGCGTGGTGGACGGGCCGGTGTACGACTGGTTCGTGCCGATGTTGATCAACCTGGACGGTCCGGACCACCGCCGCCTGCGTGGCCTGGTGGGCAGCGCGTTCACGCCGAGAATGATCGACGATCTCCGGCCGTTCATTCGGGCCAGGGTCGACCAGTTGACCGAGGAGCTCGCCGATGGCGGGGTACGCGATTTCGTCGAGGAATTCGGCGACCCGCTGCCGCTCGCGGTCATGTGCGAGCTGCTCGGCGTGCCGACCGCCGACTACGAGATCTTCCGCGGCTGGACCACCGAGGTCGGTCTGGTCTTCAGCATCGCGCACGGCGGCGACATCCCGGCCAGGGTCGCGGCCGCGCTGGTCGGGCTCAACGACTACGTCTCGTCCCTGATGGCCGACAAGCGGAAAACCCCTGGCGAGGACCTCATCTCCGCGCTGGTGGCGGCCGCGGCCGCGGACGACTCGCTGGCCAGCGAGGAGGAACTGCGCAACCTGATTGTCACCCTGGTGTTCGCCGCGCACGACACCACCCGCCACCAGCTGGCCAACGCGATGGTCACCTTCGCCGAGCACCCCGGGCAGTGGGCGGTGCTCGGCGCGCGGCCCGAGCTCACGGCCCAGGCGGTCGAGGAGGTCATGCGCTGGCAGCCGTCCACGACCATCGCCTACCGGTTCGCCACCCAGGACCTGGAGTTCGCCGGTCTGCGCCTGGCGCGCGACGACGTGCTCACGGTGTGCGTGGCCACCGCCCAGCGCGACCCCATGGCCTTCGACGACGGCGGCACCTTCGACATCACCGTCCCGCGCGCGGCCGCGCCGCTCCAGTTCGGCGCCGGGCCACACCACTGCCTCGGCGCCGCGCTGGCGCGCGCGGAGATCAGCGAGGCGTTACCGGTGCTCGCCGCCCGGCTGGGGCCGCCGGCGATCGCCGGCGAGTGCGTCTGGGGCCCGCCGATGGGCATCCACGGCCCGGAGGTCCTCGAGCTGCGCTTCGGTTAGGTCCCATGCCCTGAATGAGGCATTGGCGACGTTCACCGTCCTGAATGGGGCATTCAGGGCAATGTCAGGCGCGGTGGGTGAGGGTGCCGGCGCGGATGGTCGCGGTGATCGGCAGCTCGCGCAGCTCGTCGGGGGGGAGGGCGGTCGGGTCGCGGGCGGTGAGGACGAGGTCGGCGGGGTCGCCGACGCGCACCGTGGTGCGGCCGCCGGTGCTCGCGGCCAGCGCGTCGGCCAGGGTCAGCGCCTGTTCCGGGTGCCATGGCGGGCGGGCGTCGTCGGTGCGGGTGATGGCGGAGGCGATGCCGTCCCACGGGTCCAGCGGCGCCACCGGGGCGTCCGAGCCGAACTCCAGGACGGCGCCGGCGGCCAGCAGGGCGGCGTAGGGGAAGGCGTTCGCGGTTCGGCCGGTCCAGTGCCGGTCGGCCACGTCGCGGTCGTCCGGGGCGTGTGCCGGCTGCACGCCGGCGGTCACGCCGAGTTCGGCGAAGCGCCGCAGGTCCGCCTGCCCGACCAGTTGCGCGTGTTCCACCCGGCCGCCGGTGCCCAGCGCGGCGAAGGCGTCCAGGGCGATGGTGTTGGCCGCGTCGCCGATGGCGTGCATGGCCGGCGTCAGCCCGTGCGCGTGCGCCCGGCGGGCCAGCGCCACCAGCTCGTCCGGTCCG
The DNA here is from genome assembly GCF_054779715.1 of Actinophytocola sediminis. Classification (NCBI taxonomy): domain Bacteria; kingdom Bacillati; phylum Actinomycetota; class Actinomycetes; order Pseudonocardiales; family Pseudonocardiaceae; genus Actinophytocola; species Actinophytocola sediminis. The sequence continues at coordinate 45,655 of NZ_BAAGXS010000041.1, forward strand.
AGCAGTAGCTCGCCTCGGTAGTCGCCGCCGGGGTAGTGGTCGTGGCAGTAGGCGGTGCGGGTGTTGAGCGAGCCGTCGAGGAACAGCTTCAGCGGGCCGACGGTGAGCAGTCCGCCGCCCGCCGCCAGCACGTCGCCGGTGCGGTGGCCGAGGTCGATCGTCCGGTCGAGGACGGATCTCGCGATGACACAACGGATCCGGGTCGACGGCGGGCGCAGCGCCGCGCGCCTGGACCAGTCGGTGACCGTGTCGGCGTACTCGTAGTCGGCGATCGTGGTGACGCCTCGTGCCGCCGCCGCGTCGGTCGCCGCGAGCACCCACTGGTCGGTGACCTCGGTCGGCGGGGCCGGCAGGGCGGCGGTGAGCGCCATGCACTCGTCCTCGATGAGCACGCCGGTCGGGTGGTCCCGGCCGAGCAGCCGCAGAGCCGCCGAGTTGAGCCACAGCGCGTGCAGGTCGTTGCTGAACAGCGCGGCCGGTCGGTCGGGCAGGGTCCGGTCCAGCACTGTCTTGTGTGGACGGTCGGGCCACTGGCCGGCGTGGAAGTGCGCGCCGAACACCAGATCCGTGCCGGGCGGGGCGTGCTCGGCCATCATCGCGGCGGCCCGCGCCGCCGAGGTCGCCGCGCCGAGCGGGACCCGGCGCCGGGCGCTGGCCCACTGGAGCAGGTGGGCGTGCGCGTCCACCAGTCCAGGCAGCAGGACTCCGCCCCGGCCGTCGATGATCTCACCGCTGATCTCACCGCTGAACTCGCCGCTGACCGGCTCGATGGCGCTGACCCGACCGTGCTCGACCCGTACGGTCGCGCGGCGACCGGTCAGCCCGATGGTGACGTCGTGCAGCACCAGGCCCATCAGTTCGGCAGTTTCACGACCGTGACGAAGAAGTCGTCGATCTGCCGGATCACCTCGATGAACCGCTCGAAGTCGACCGGCTTGCTGACATAGGCGTTGGCGTGCAACGCGTAGCTGCGCACGATGTCCTCCTCGGCCTCCGAGGTGGTCAGCACGACCACCGGGATGAGCCGCAGCTCCGGGTCGTTCTTCAGCTCCGCCAACACCTCCCGGCCGTCGCGGCGCGGCAGGTTGAGGTCGAGCAGGATCAGCCCGGGGCGCGGCGCGTCGGCGTAGTCGCCCTCCCGGTGCAGGAACTGCAGCGCCTGTTCACCGTCGTTCACCACGTGCAGGTTGTTGCGGATCTTGTGGTGCTCAAAGGCTTCCCTGGTCATCAGTACGTCGCCGTCGTCGTCCTCGACGAGCAGCACGTCGACCACGTCGAGCTCGGTCGGCTCAGCCATCAGTGTCCTCTTCCTTTGTTGGTTCGGACTCGGGCAGGGCGGGCAGCGTGAAACGGAACCGGGACCCCGACCGTACTTCGGTGTCCAGCCAGATCGTGCCACCGTGATGCTCGATGATCTTGCGGCACATCGCCAGGCCGATCCCGGTCCCCGGATAGTCGGCCTTGTTGTGCAGGCGTTGGAAGATCACGAAGATGCGGTCGCCGTACTCCGGGTCGATGCCGATCCCGTTGTCGGTGAAGGAGAACTCCCAGAGCTCACCGGTTCGCCGCGCGCTGACGTGTACCTCCGGTGGCTGGTCGCCGTGGAACTTCACCGCGTTGCCGATGAGGTTCTGGAACACCGCGGTCAGCAGCGGCACCTCGGCCCTGACCGTGGGCAGCTGGTCGGCGGTGACGACCGCGCCGGACTGCTCGATCACCGTGGCCAGGTTCGCCTTGGCCTGGGCCAGCACGGCGTCGCCGGACACCGCGACCGCCTCGCGGGCGATGCGCCCGACGCGGCTGAACGCCAACAGGTCGTTGATCAGCTCCTGCATGCGTTTGGCGCCGTCCACCGCGAAGCCGATGTACTGGTCGGCGCGCTCGTCGAGCTGGCCGCCGTAGCGCCGCTCCAGCAGCTGGCAGAAGCTCGCCACCTTGCGCAGCGGCTCCTGCAGGTCGTGGGAGGCCACGTAGGCGAACTGCTCCAGCTCCTGGTTGGAGCGCTCCAGGTCCTGGGTGCGCGCGTCGAGCTCCGCGTGCGCCTGGCGCGCCGCCGCCAGCTCGTGCAGGATCTGCCCGCGCATGCGGTTGACGTCGGCGCCCAGCTCGGTGAACTCCCGGGGTCCGCTCGGCTCGACCTCGTGCAGGAAGTCGCCGTCGGCGACCGTGCGGGCCTCCTCGGCCAGCCGGGACACCGGCCGGGACACCGCGCCCCGCAACAGGACCGCGAGCGTGATGACCACCAGCACGAAGCCGACGGCGATCGCGACGCACACGATGGTGAGGGCGGTGGAGTGGCCGTCGAGGTCGGCGATCGCCGCGTCCCTGGCCTCGACCAGGTTGTCCTGCAGGCGGTTGAGCGCCGCCCGTACGGTGTCGAACAGCCGCTGGCCCTCGGTGGCCTCGTCGGCCGACGGCCGGTCACCCGCCTCGATCATGGCGATCGTCGGGTCGGCGTAGACGGTCCGCCAGGTGTTCGCGCGCTCGGCGATCTGCCGCAGGCTGTTCCTGGCCGCCGGGATGTCGTCGACCAGGTCGTCGAGCTGGCCGGTGGCGTCGCGCTGGGACTCGACGCCACCGACGAACGAGCGGAGCAGGTCCTCGCGCGCGCCGAGCGCGAAGCCGCGCACCCCGGTCTCCTGGTTGACCAGCGCGGCCTCCAGCCGCAGCGACTGCATCAGCGCCGGGTCGATGCGGTGCACGACCCGGTCCTGGGCGTCGGACAGGCTGGTCAGCGACCAGCCGCCGACGATGATCGCCGTGATGGAGAACAACGCGACCGCCGCCACGCTGACGTTGATGATCCGGCGCAACGGCCAGCGGGCGAGGAGGCGCATCCGGTGTTCCTACCCGGATTCCCTGGTCGGCCAGCTGAGCGCGACGACCGCCATGTCGTCGTCGAGCGGGCCGCCGTTGAGCTCGTGCACCCGGCTGATCAGCGCGTCCAGCAGCTGCTCGCCGCGGTGTCCCGCGCGCAGCGTGCGCTCGGTCAGGTCGATGAGCCCGTGGACGTCGAGGCGGCGACGCTCGGTGTGGACCCGGCCGTCGATCAGGCCATCGGTGTACATCAGCAGTGACCAGCCCTCGCCGAGGGTGACCTCGAAGCTGGGCCAGGTGGCCCGCTCGCCGACCCCGATCGGGCTGCGGACCGCCCCCGACAGCTCCCGCACGCCGTCCTCGGTGAGCAGCAGCGGCGGTGGGTGCCCGACCAGGTGGACGCGCGCGGTGGTGCGCTCCGGGGCGATGGAGACCACACACAGCGTGGTGAACAGGTAGGGCCGGAACCGCTCGTGCCGGAACACCTGGTCGACGACCCGGAGCACCTCGGTCATCGGGCGGTCGGCGAGCACCATCGTGCGCCACGCGACCCGCATCGACACGCCGAGCGCCGCCTCGTCCGGGCCGTGCCCGCAGACGTCGCCGACCACCGTGTGCACCCAGCCGTCCGCGGTCTCGACCACGTCGTAGAAGTCGCCGCCGAGCAGCATGCGCTGGCCACCGGGGGAGTAGCGGGCGGCCACGCTGAGGGACTCGTCGGCGACCAGCGGTGTCGGCAGCAGGCCGCGTTCGAGCCGGCCGTTCTCCTCGGCGTAGATCTGTGCCTCGCGGAGCTGGCGCTGCAGCTCCTCCGACCGCTCGCGCTCGACCGCGTAGCGGATCACCCTGGCCAGGCCCTTGCCGTCGACCTGACCCTTGACCAGGTAGTCCTGCGCGCCGACCCGGACCGCCTGCTCGCCGAGGTGCTCGTCGGCCAGGCCGGTGAGCACGACCACGGCGATCTGCGGGGCGTTCTCCTGCAGCCAGCGCAGCCCGTTGAGCTCGTGGGTGTCGGGCAGGCCGAGGTCGAGCAGCACACACGCGGCGCCGGCCAGCGCGCCCTTGGCCTCGGCGAGCGTGCGCGCCCGGTCGAGCTCGACGGCGTCGTCCTGGTCGAACAGCAGCTCCTCGACCAGCAGCGCGTCGCCGTCGTCGTCCTCGATCAACAGCACCCGCGTCTGGTCGGACCTGTCGGTCGGCCGCGTTCTGCTCGCCGCACCGTACCCGGCTGCCATCGGCACCTGCCGTCCTGTCGAGTCTCCGGGTGCCGACCTCCTTCGCGGTCGATACGTGGTGGCGTCATCCTAGTCAGTGGCCGGCGATGTCTCGACTTGTGGTAACCGCGAGTTCACCCGGGTATATCTGGGAAAACGCCTGGTCAGTAGTAGCCGATGGTGCCGTCGAGCAGCTCACGGAGAGTGTCCGCGTGCCCGGCGTGCCGCGCGGTCTCCTCGATCATGTGCAGCAGGACCCACCGCAGACTGGCCGACCCGGCGCGGATGGCGCGGTTGGCGCCGACGTCGTCGAGCGCGTGCGCGGCGACGATCTCGTCGGAGACCGCGCACTGCCGCTCGTAGTCGGCGAGCAGCTCGGCGAGCGTGCTGCCGGTCGGCTGCCAGTCCAGGTCCTCGGTCGTCTCGTCGAACTGCGGGTTGGGGGTGGTCGGGCGGTCGAGGAACAGCACCTCGAACCAGCAGTGCTCGGTCCAGCGCAGGTGCGCCACCAGTCCGGCCATGGTCATCAGCGGTGAGGCCGGCAGCACCGGGCGGTGCGCGTCCTGTTCGGTCAGGCCATCGGCCTTCCAGTGGATGATCGAGCGCTGCATGTTGAGCCAGCCGAGCAGTTGGGTTCGTTCGTCGGCCACGAAATCGGGTCGTACCCGGGGGTGGTTCATGGCTGGTGGACGGTAATGGGGACCAACTCGTGGCCGCATCCGGTTTTCCGGCGGTTCGGCCCTCGATCCGCGGCGGTTGATCGTGATAGGGAGGAGGGATGAGTCGGCGGTGGACAGTCCTGTTGGCACTGGCGCTGGTGGCCGGTGGCTGCGCCGAGCCCGCGGTGCGCCAGCCGGGCCCGCCCGCGTCACCGCGTAGCTATCCGCTGGTCAGCAGGCCGGACCTGGAGCCGCCGAGAGTCTCGGTGCACACCGCCGTCGCCGGTCTCGACCCCGGTTACGTGTTCCTGATGACGCGTTTCGGCGAGCGCGAGCCGGGCGAGACGCAGGCCTACGCGATGGTCGTGGACCGCGCCGGTGAGCTGGTGTGGACCAGGCGGTTCGAGGACGACGGCACCTTTCCCAACGACCTCGAGGTGCAGACCTACCTCGGCGAGCCGGTGCTGACCTACTGGCGGGGCTCCTCGCCGGAGCGCGGCTGGGGCAACGGCGAGTACGTGCTGCTGGACAGCTCCTATCGGGAGATCGCCACGGTGCGGGCCGGCAACGGGTACCAGGCGGACTTCCACGATCTGGTGATCACCGATCGGGGGACCGCCTATCTGCTGGCCTATCCCACGGTGCGCGGGAATCCGGCGGTGCGCGAGGGCGTGCTGCAGGAGGTGGACATCGCGACCGGGCGGGTGCTGTTCGAGTGGCACAGCATCGACCACATCGGACTCGAGGAGTCGGTGGCCGCGGCACCGGACAAGCGGGGGGAGGCCTTCGACTACTTCCACGCCAACTCGGTGGACGAGGCGCCGGACGGCGACCTGCTGGTGTCCGCGCGGCACACCAGCGCGCTGTACCGGATCGACCGGGAGACCGGCGAGGTGGTCTGGCGGATGGGCGGCACGCACAGCGACTTCACGCTGGGGCCCGGCGTCGAGTTCCACTGGCAGCACGACGCGCGCTGGCAGCCGGACGGGCGGATCAGCCTGCTGGACAACGCGTCCAACCTGGACTCGACCGGGCCGCCGTCGCGGGCGCTGACCCTGGCGGTGGACGAGTCGGCCGAGACGGTCCGGGTGGTGGCCGCGCACGCGAACCCGGACGGCGTGACCAGTGGCAGCCAGGCCAACCACCAGTTGCTGCCGACCGGCACCAGCCTCGTCGGCTGGGGCTCCCGGCCGGCGTTCACCGCGTTCGCCGACAGCGGCGCGGTCCTGTTACACGCGTCGCTGCCGGCGGACACGTTCTCCTACCGCGCGCTGCTCGCCGACTGGACGGCCACGCCGGCCGAGCCGCCGATGGCCGCGGTGCGCGAGTCCACTGTGTACGCGTCGTGGAACGGCGCGACGGAGGTGTCCCGGTGGCGGGTGCTGTCCGGCCAGCGCCCCGACCGGTTGACCCCGGCCAGGGCCAGGCCCCGTAGCGGCTTCGAGACCGCGCTCGACCTGCCGCCCGGCGCGGCCTACGTGGCGGTGGAGGCCATGGACCGCGACGGGCAGCCGATGCGCCGGTCGGCGGTCAGCCGGGTTGGCTGACCGGCTCGCGCAGCTTGCGCAGTGGCCCGGGGTACATCCCGGTCTTGATGGCGCCCAGCGTGGCCGGCTTCTTGCCGGCGAGCGGGCGCACCAGGTCGGTGGCGGTGCTCAGCACGGACTGTTCGGCGACCGCGGCGTCGACCAGGCCGGCGGTGGCCGCGTCGGTGCCGCCGAAGCGCCGGCCGGTGGTCATCGCCGCCAGCGCGGTCGCCGGGGTGAGCTTGCTCTGGATCAGCGCGGACATGCCGGGGGTGAACGGGATGTCGATGTCCACCTCCGGCAGGCAGAAGTAGCCGCGGTCGGCGCGCATCACGCGGAAGTCGTGGGCCAGGGCGAGCATCGCGCCCGCGGCGAAGGCGTGTCCCTGGATCGCGGCGACGGTCGGCGCGGGGAAGGCCAGCATCCGGGCCAGCAGCGCCTGCACGTCGCCGACGTAGCTCAGTAGCTGGTCGCCGTGCTGGCCGAGCCATTCCAGGTCGAGGCCGTTGGAGTAGCACTTGCCGGTCGCGGTGGTGACCAGGGCGCGCGGGGTGGCCGCCTCGACCTCGTCCAGGGCGGCGTTGACCTCGGCCAGCCAGTCCGGATGGAACCGGTTCTCGCTGTCGCCGAGATCGAGCACGAACACGTCGGCGTCGCGGGTCATGGTCGGCATCGGCACTCTCCTCGGCAGCGGCAGGTACTCCTCGCGGATGATACTGGCCGGTAACTTCTGGTCGCCGGCGCTCCGGCCACTCGTTCGGGGAGTAGAGGCCAGTTCACCCGTTCCGGTCGCCGGACCTCGGCTACTTTCGGGCTGATCTTCCCCCCGTTGAGAAGGAGTAACAGTGAAACTGTCAGGTCTGGGCGCCGTGATCATGGTGGGTCTTGGGGTCATGGCGCCGCCGGCCGCCGCCGCGGCACCGGCACCGGCACCCGTCGAGTGGGTCGCGGTCGGCGATTCCTACACCGCGGGTGGCTTCGTCGGCACCCCGGAGCCGTCGCTGGACAGTGCGGACCGGGACGGGTGTGACCGAACCGCCGGTGCCTATCCCGCGTTGGTGGCCGGGCGACTGGCGGGCCAGGTGAGCCTGACGAACGTCAGTTGCGGCAACGCCACCGTCACTGACATCGCCGAGACCCGGCAGACTCCGGTCAGCCCGGTGCGTCCGCCAAGTGAGGGCTGGCAGCCGGTGGGGACCCAGTTGGCGCGGGCGGGCGTGAGCGACCAGACCGAGGTCATCACCATCGGCGTCGGCGGCAACAGCATGCCGCTTGGCACCATGATGCTGAACTGTCTGCTCTACGGCACCGGCCAGGACGACGACCAGACACCCTGCCGCGACGCCTACGAGAACGGGGGCTCCATCCTCGACCGCGAGGCGATCCGCGACAAGTTCCACCGGGTCTTCCGGGAGTACCTCCAGATGTTGGAGCAGGTGCGAGAGCAGGCACCGACGGCGAAGGTGATCACCGTCGGCTATCCGACGATCTTCCCGGAGGACGCGGCCAACTGCGTGCGGTCGGACACCACGCAGTTCGCCGCGCGCGTCGAGGGCGCAGACACGACGCTGTCGATGACCCATGGGGACATCCAGTGGCTGCACGGGGTCGTGAACGAGCTCAACGCCATTTTCGAGGACGCCACCGACCTGGTCGACTATGGCTACACCTATGTCGATGCCAGCAGCCAGGGCCACGACGTGTGCCAGCCGGTCGGCACCAGGTGGGTCGAGGGGGTCTGCGGCTCGGCACAGGATTACTGGCCGGCCACGGTCACCCTTGTCGGCGTCACGCTCACCTGTTCGGACGGCACGCGGGCGACGTTGGTGCACCCCAACGCCGACGGCCAGCTGAACACCGCGACCAAGGTGGAGACGGCCGTTCGCGCGGTACTCCAGACACCCTGACCCGACCGGGGTTCGCCCGGCCAGGTGATCATGGCGCGCTCAGCCCGCCGGTTGGTCGCCGGCGACGCAGCATCGGGCGGTGAGCGCACCCCTACCAGCGCCGATGCGGCCCATGCTGGCCGTGGCCGGCCCGCCGCCCGCCGGTGGCGGGGTCAGTGTCGAGTTCAAGTGGGACGGGGTGCGCGCGATCGTCGCGGTGTCCCCTGCCGGGTCGGTACGCGCGCACTCCCGCAACGACCGGGACATCACCCGTTCCTACCCGGAGCTGTTGGCGCTGCCGGAGTCGGTGGACCGGCCGGTGCTGCTGGACGGTGAGCTGGTCGCGCTCGATCAGGACGGTCGGCCCTCGTTCCAGCGGCTGCAGCAACGGATGCACGTCCAGGCGCCCGGCCGGCAGCTGGTCGGCACGGTGCCGGTGGTGCTGTACGTGTTCGACCTGCTGGTGGACGACGGGCACGACCTGACCGACGCCGGCTACCTGGAGCGGCGGGCCCGCCTGGCCGCGCTCGAGCTGAACGACGGGCCGGTGCGCTGCCCGCCGCACTATCTGGACGTCGAGCCGGACACGATGCTGGCGGTCGCGGCCGAGCACGGGCTGGAGGGGGTGGTGTCCAAGCGGGTGGACTCCCGGTACCTGCCGGGTCGCCGGTCCAGGGCGTGGATCAAGACGCCGTTGCGGCAGACCCAGGAGGTGATCGTTGGCGGCTGGACGGCCGGCGGGGGACGGCGGGCCGATGGTCTCGGTTCGCTGCTGATGGGGGTGCGCGACCGGGCGGACGGCAGGTTGCGGTACGTGGGCCACGTGGGCACCGGGTTCAGCGACCGGGTGCTGCGGGACCTGCTGGCGACCGTGCTGGCCATCGAGGTCGCCGAGTCGCCGTTCGACGAGCCGGTGCCGGCCGCGGACGCGCGTGCCGCCCGGTGGGTGCGGCCCGAGCTGGTCGGCGAGGTCGAGCACCGGCAGTGGACACCGGACAACCGGCTGCGCCACCCGAGTTGGCGGGGCCTGCGCCCGGACCGCCGCCCGGACGAGATCACGGCGGCGTTCGGCTAAGGTCCGGCCGATGACCGAACCGCGTCCGTTCCTCGCGCTCCAGGACGGGACGCCCGCTGGCGCGCGCTACCCGCAGACCGTGCACGACCTCGGTGTGCTGCGGGTGCCGTCTGGCCGGCTGGAGGCGTGCGACCCGATCATCATGCTCGGCGAGGGCGTGGTCGTCGATGTCCCGCCCGGCGCCTACCCGGTGCGGCTCACGCGGGTCGTCGAGGACGACGTGGCCGGCGCCGCCTACCTGTCGGTGGTCCTGCGCGACGACCTGGCGGTCGCCAGGGTCCGCACCGTCACCAGCCTGGCTGACCCGGCGGAGCCGGCGTGGGTGGTCACCGACTCCACGGGCATCGGGTTCGTCGACCACGAGGCCGTCGACCGGTGCATGCCGCCCCATCAGGAGCGGGAGGAGCTGATCCTCGACGGCGACCCGCCGCACACGCCGTCGTGGCTGGACCTGCTCGATGACCCGGACCACGTCGGTGCGGACAGCGCGGACATCCGGTTGCCCCTGGCCACCGACGAGGAGAACGTGATCCTGGCCCGCTCGTGGCTGGGCCAGGGCGATCACCTGGTGGTGACCACCCATGCCGCCGACGGCGTGCTGCTCGCGGTCCACCTCGACGCGTCCGCCCACGACCTGGGCTGACCCGCGGTCACGACGTGACCGCCCCCGGCGGCCGGTCGACGATCTCGAACACCGCGGCCTCCCAGGTGAAGCCGCCGCCGATGGCGAAGACCAGGACGTGCTCGCCGGGGGTCAGCGCGCCGGACTCGACCAGGTGGTTCAGGCCGAGCAGCGGGTCGCAGGCGCCAGCGTGCCCGATCCGGCGGCCGTAGTCCCAGGTGCTGCGCGGGACCGGCAGGCCGAACGGGGCGAACAGGATCAGCTCGAGGGTGCGCCGGCCCATGTGTGGCACGACGACATGCTGGATCGCGGTCAGCTCGACGCCGGCCAGGTCGAGGACCTCGGTGAGCACGGCGCGGGTGTTGTCGGCCAGCACCTGGGACAGGCCGCCGCGGCCGACGCGTTCGTCGAGGTGGCGCTTGGCGACCAACCCGTCGATGCTGCCGGTCTGGTCGGCGCTCATGACCTCGAAGCGGATGGCGTCCTCGAACTGGGGCGCCGACCGGTGAGCGCTCGCCACCAGCCGGGCGAACCCGGAGTCGGCGGACAGCACCGCGCCGGCCCCGGCGTCGGCCAGGATCATCCCGGCGGCGGTCCGCCAGCGGTCGAAGCTCGGGCCGGCGAACCGGTCGCCCGCGGTGATCAGCGCGGTCCCGGAGTCGTTGGCGCGCAGCCAGTTCCCCGCGATCTCCAACGCGGCCATGGCCGCGGAGCTGCCCTGGCGCACCTCGAACGCCAGCGCGTCCGTCGCGCCGACGGCGTGTTGCAGATAGCAGCCGACGGCCAGGTGCCGTTGGTCGACCGAGCACGCGTGCGTCAGCAGACCCACCTCCGCCGCGCGTACCCCGGCCCGGTCCAGCGCCGTCACCGCCGCGCGGGCCGCCATCTCCGGCGCGTCGGCGTCCACGCTGACCGCGACCGCCGCGATGTCGATGACCTCCCTGAGCGCGGCGTCGAACCGGCCGGAGGCGATCGCGCTCTCGACGTCGACCAGTTGCGGCAGCCAGGCCCCCGTCGACCGGATGAACAGGTCACCCCCCGGCATCTGGCGCCTCCGCGTCGATCGGCGCCAGCAGGAAGATCCGCAGTGGCCGGCCTGCGCGCTCGGCGTAGTCGACGTAGGCGGGCCACAGCTCGACCAGCTTGCGCCACACGTCGGCGCGCTCGTGCTCGGCCACCACCCTGGCCAGCACCGGGAAGGCCCGGCCGGCGATGGTCACGGTCGCGTGCTGGTCGGCCAGCAGGTTGGCCGACCAGCCGGGATGTTCCCGGCCACCCCAGTTGGAGCCGATGACCACGTACTCCGCGCCGTGGCGGACATAGGTCAGCGGGCTGGTCCTCGACACCCCGCTGCGGCGGCCGAGGGTGGTCAGCAGCAGCGGCGGCATGCCGAGCAGCGCCGTGGCGCTCCACCTGCCCCTGCTGACCCGTTGCAGTAGCCGGTCGAGGCGGACCAGTCGCCTGGCCACCGGGCCGAACCAGCGTCGTCGGCCAAGTGCGCGGACCGTTCTGGTCCGCCAGCCGGTTGTGGAAGAGCGCACGTTCGAACAACACCACATGTCGTGCCGTAACCGCCATCGGGCAGTTGGCTGACGTACGACCACTTTCGTGGCCAACGGCGATGAGGTCGGGGTACTCAGGCGCGCCGGGCGGAGAGTTCGGTCACCCGACCTCCCGTGGCCGACAACGATTTCTGTTTGTTCGGTCTTTGTTTGTTCGGCTATCGGTCTCGGGGCCTGACAGGCTATCGGCTGCTAGACATGTGTCGCCGCTCGCAAACTGACGAGATGAATTCTTGTGCGCAGTTGGCGTGCGCAAACAAATTATGAAGGAGAATTCGCTTGTTGAAATCAACATTGAAACTATGGCGTGCTTCTCTCGTCGCTTCGGTGGCGACGGTCGGTCTGCTCCTGGGGGTGATCTCGTCTGCCACCGCGGTCGCGAGTGCTGGTTCGAGTGACAGATCGGACGGTGTGGTTCAGGTTCTTGCCGAGACCTGCGCGGATGTGTCGGTGAGCTACCGCGGTATCGAACGGGGGTACCTCATCGGCTGTTTCACCGCGTACAAGGACGCCACCGGCCCGTGGGTCGAAGGTTGGTTCAGCGTCTGTGACATCGCGGACGAACCGGAAGAGACCAACATCGTGCGTGCTCAGTTGGTCGCCACCTTCAGTGACGGCAGCTCGCCGCCGCAGTACGGGACCCAGGGCTGGTTCTCCGCGCCGGGCGACGGTGCCGGCTGCACATACTACGACTACTCCCAGGACGGGCCGCACAACACCGCGTGGTACGCGCAGTACATGAAGATCACGGTCCAAGCGCCAGGCAAGGCCGAGACGGTGGAGCGCCCTGGATTCTGAGCGGGTCGGGAGTTGGTGGCGGTCTTCGGCGGCGCGGCCGGAGACCGTCACGGCGTGTTTCTCGGTTGCGGCGGCGGTGCGGCACCGGGTTGACGTACGGTCGCTTTCGTGGCTAAAGGCGATGAGGTCGAGGTGCTCGAGGTAGCCGGGCACGCCGTACGGATCACCAACCCGGGCAAGGTGTTCTTTCCCGAACGAGGCGAGACGAAGCTCGACCTCGCGCGGTACTACCTCGCGGTGGCGCAGCCGCTGTTGGCGGCCATGGGCGGGCGGCCGGTGATGCTCCAGCGCTTCCCCAACGGCGTCGGCGGGTCGTCGTTCTTCCAGAAACGGGTGGCCGCGACCAAGGCGGACCCGTGGCTGACCACGGCCACGGTCTCGACCCCGAACGGCACGACCTCCTCCGCGCTGGTGGCCGTCGACCTGGCGCACGTGCTGTGGGCGGTGAACATGGGCTGCCTCGGGTTCCACGTCTGGCCCAACACCGCCGCCGACCCCGAGCACGCCGACGAGCTGCGGGTCGACCTGGACACCGGGCCGGGCGTGACGTTCGCGATGCTGCGTGAGGCCGCCGCCGAGACCAGGGCGCTGCTCGACGAGCTCGGCATCGCGAGCTTCCCGAAGACCACCGGCAACCGGGGCATCCACGTCTACGTCCGGCTGGCGCCGCACTGGGACGGCTACACCGTGCGCGCGGCGTCGGTGGCGCTGGCCCGCGAGCTGGAGCGGCGCCGGCCCGACCTGCTGACCGCGTCCTGGTGGAAGGAGGAGCGCGGCGAGCGGGTGTTCGTCGACTTCAACCAGAACGCACCGCACCGCACCGTGTTCGGCGCCTGGTCGGTGCGTGCCAACCCGCACGGCCAGGTGTCCGCCCCGTTCGGCTGGGACGAGCTGGCGACGGTCGAGCCACCGGAGCTGACCATCGCGACCGTGCCCGCGCGGGTGGCCGAGCACGGCGACCCGTGGGCGGCGATGACCCCCCAGTCGCTCGACCCGCTGCTCGCGCTGCACGAGCGGGACATGGCCGACGGCCTGCAGGACGCGCCGTGGCCCCCGGTCTACCCGAAGATGCCGAACGAACCGCCCCGGGTCGCCCCGAGCAGGGCCCGCAAGGACGCCGACTAGAACCCGCCAACTGCCCTGAATGGGTCATTCGGGACGCCCAACGTCCCAAATGACCCATTCAGGGCGTCACGTACTGCCGGCCGGAGTCGTCGGCCGGGTGGCCGTAGGAGGTCAGGAAGTAGTTGGGGCCGCGGCGCTGGACCTGGTCCTGGTCGAGGAACGGCGCGGCGAGGTCGGCCCGGACGAAGAACGCGTTGACGCCGGCCAGCTCGCAGTGCACCAGCCGGTAGCCCTTGGTCTGGCCGAGCGCGACCAGCGCGCCGAGGGAGGCGCCGAAGAACTCGGTCCCCGACCACGGCCCGGCGTCGGCCGGCTGGACGAGCGACTCGGCCGGCGGCAGCGCGGCGTTGTACTCGATCACCACCACGCGCGGCCGGTAGCCGGTCAGCGCCCGCCAGACCCAGTAGTCGCCGCCGTCGATGTCGATGGAGACCACGTCGGGCTCCTCGGGCACCCGGCCGAGCGCGAACAGCTCGCCCACCCGGTCCGGGGTGACCGTCGCGTGCAGCGTGGTGACGCCGTCGTGCCACCGGTACTTCTGGTGCAGCAGGTGGTTGGCGGCGCCGTCGGCCTCCATGAACAGCCCTCGCCAGCCGGCCACGTCGGCCAGCGCGACGCAGTTGCCCTCCCGGCCGGACTCGACGCCGAACTCGACGAACCAGCCGTCGGTGACGCCGATCCGGCGCAGGATCTCGACCAGCACCCCGTCCTCGCCGTTCTGGGAGAACAGCTGGTACTCGTGGCCGGTGAGCCCCGGCTCGGCCGCGGCCGAGCCAGGGTGGGCGCCGACCTGGCGCAGGCGGCGGGTGTACTCGGGCAGTGCGGCGTACACCGCGCCCGCGCGACGGAGGTCGGACTCACTGAACACGCGCGGGAATCTACCGGCGGGCCACCAGCACGGTGTCGTTGACGTGCTCGGTGCCCGGCGGGGGCGGGGAGACCCTCGGCCGGATCTCGGCGGTGAGAATCGTCCAGTCCCTGGCCAGCAGCGCGTGCAGCTCCTCGTGGTCGTAGTACTGGCTCGGGTCGAACTCCGGGTGGTGGTTGTGTTCGTGGCCGGTGAGGTCGTGGCCGCCGATGAGCAGCGTGCCGCCTGGGGCGACCGCGGCCAGCACGCCGGTGAGCGTCGCGTTGTCCGGCTCGTGCGGGATGGGGAAGTACTGCGCCGAGACGAGGTCGAACGCGCCGGCCGGTGGCGGGGTGGTGGCGAGGTCGCCGTGGGTCCAGCGCACCCGGTCGGCGAGCCCGGCGGCGGTCGCGGCCTTGGCGGCCCGGTCGAGGGCGACGCGGGAGATGTCCACGCCGGTCACCGTCCAGCCGCGCTCGGCCAGCCAGAGCGCGTCCGCGCCCTCGCCGCAGCCGAGGTCCAGCGCCCGCCCGGCGGCCAGCCCGGCCGCCTCGGCGACCAGCACATCGTTCGGCCGCCCACTCCAGAGCATCGTCTCGCCGCCGTACATGTCGTCCCAGAACTGTTGATCCATACCCACCACCCTGCGCCCCCAGGCCCCGCCACAGCAACTCCCGTTGCCAACCCAGCAACACGTCCCGGCGTGCAGTGAAGGGACCCTTCGCTGCGGTGGGTCAGACCGGGCGGGGGGACAGGGTGGTGCGTTCTACGCCGGTGGTGGGGTGGTGGGACTGGCCGTCGGGGGTGACGGCGACGATCACCCAGGGGCAGACCTGTTGGGGTTCGACGTTCGGGGGTGCGCAGATCAGGGTGCCCATGCTGAAGGTCTCCAGCTCGGGGGTGCTGGGGTCCCGGTCGCGGTTGATCTCCGGGTCGCCCTTCTGCTCGCAGTCGGCCGCGCGCTGGTCGGTGAACTCGCCCTGGATGTTGATCCGGGTGACCGTGTTGCCGTTGCCGCACCAGTCGACGGTGTGCACGTAGGTCCATCTGGACGTGTCGTCGGCGGATTCGGGCACGGTGACCGACGTCTTCCAGCAGCCGCTGGCCGGTGCCTCGTCGGCACCCGCCGCGGCCGCGCCGGCCACCGCCGCGCCGGCGAGCACGACCACGGCGACACAACTCATCAGTAGACGTTTCATGGCGAGAACTCCCCTTGGGTCGGGTTGTGCTGAACGTGTGGCATTCGGTGCCGACGGCGGTCCGGTTTGGCCGAACTCGGTGGAAACTAAGGTGGTTGGTCCAACAACGCGGCCGCCCTGGCGGCCAGCGCGCCGTAGCCGGCCCGGTTGGCCATGGCCAACGCCCGGTGCGCGTGGCTCCGGTCGCCGGTCACCGTCGCGATGCTGACCAGCGTGTCGCACTCGGGGTAGCGCTCGCCGGTCTCCCTGGCCAGCTCGAGCGCCGCCCGCAGGTGGCGCACGGCGTCGGCCTGGCGACCGAGCCGGTGCTCGACGGTGGCCAGCACGTGCAGCGACTCGGTCTCCGTGCGCGGGTCGCCGAGGTCGCGGGCCAGTGCCAGCGCGGCGTGCGCCAGGTCGTGCGCGGCGGCCAGCCGGCCGGCGTCGCGCATGGCCGCGGCCAGCTGCCGGCGGGTGTCCGCCTCGCCGTAGCGGTCGCCAGCCTCCCGGTGCATGGTGAGCACCTGGTCGAGCAGCTCGCGAACGTCCTGCCCGAGCGCGTGCCGCACCCGGGCGAGGCTGCCCAGGGTGATCGCCTCGCCGTAGCGGGAGCCGACCTCACGGTGCAGTTCCAGCGCCCGCACACAGCTACGCTCGGCCAGCCGCAGCTCGCCGCGCTCCCAGTGCACCATGCTCAGGTTGGCCAGGGTGACGGCCTGACCGGCGAGCTGCCCGGTGCGCACGCTCACCGCCAGCGCGCGGTCGAGGTGCGCGACCGCGGGCCGGAGCCTGCCGGCCTGCCAGTACATGCAGCCGAGGTTGACCAGGATCGCGGCGTGCCCGACCGGCCAGTCGGCCCGGCGGGCGAGCACCAGCGCCCTGGCGTAGTGCTCGACCGCCTCCCGGTAGCGGCTCTGCCGCTGACACAGGTCGGCGAGGCTGAGCCGGGCGGCGGCCTGCGCGCGCTCGGCCCCGGCGGTCCGCGCGGCCGCGAGCGCGGCCTCGGCCACGGCCAGCCAGTCCACCCACTGGTGGGACAGCCAGAAGTACCCGCGCAGCGCGTCGGCCAGCAGCCAGGCCGCCTCGTACGGGCCGGCGACCGCGGCGTGCCGCACGGCGGCGACGATGTTGGCCCGCTCGCTGTCCAGCCAGCCCGACGCGTCCGCCTGGCCGGCGAAGGCCCGTTCCTGGCTCGCGGTCAGCGGCAGCCGCAGCATGTGCGGGTACAGCACGCGCGCCGCGGAGTCCACAGTGGACAGATACCAGTCGAGCAGCCGGTCGATGGCCGACGCGCGCTCGGCCTCCCGGTCGTGCGCGGTCGCCTGCTCGATCGCGTAGCGGCGCAACAGGTCGTGGAAGCGGAACCGGCCGGGCGCGTGCTGTTCGACCAGGTGCGCGCCGGCGAGCCGGTCCAGCAGCCGGCCGGCGTCCGGCGCGGCGACGACCGCGGCGGCGGCCTCGGTGCCGATGTCGGTGCCGGGCACCAGCCCGAGCAGCCGGAACAGCCTGCGTGCGGCGGCCGGCAGCGCGGCGTAGGACAGCTCGAAGGCGCCGCGCACCGCGGCCTGCTCGTCGCCGTGCACCTCCAGCGCGGTCAGCGGGTTGCCCTCGCGCAGCTCGAGGACCTGGTCGGCGATGCCGTGCCCGGGGTTGCCGGCGAGGTTGGCCGCGGCGATCCGCAGCGCCAGCGGCAGGAACACGCACAGCTTGGCCAGCTCGCCGACGGCCTCCTGCTCGCCCCGGACCCGGTGCTCGCCGAGCAGCTCGGTGAGCAGCGCCTGTGCCTCCTCCGGCGCCAGCACGTCCAACGGCAGCGCGCGGGCGCCGTCCACGGCCACCAGGCCGACCATGCGGTCGCGGCTGGTCACCAGCACCGCGCAGCCCGGCCCGCTTGGCAGCAGCGGACGGACCTGGTCGGGCCGGGCGGCGTTGTCCAGCACCACGAGCACCCGCCGGTCGGCCAGCATGGTGCGGTACAGCGCGGACGCGGCCGCCAGGTCGGTCGGCACCTGCTCGGCCGGCACCCCGAGCGCCGGCAGGAACCGGGCGAGCACCTCGATCGGCCGGGCGGGCGGGGCGCCGGGGGAGTGGCCGCGCAGGTTCGCGTACAGCTGCCCGTCGGGGAACCGCTCGCGCGCGTGGTGGGCCCAGTGCACGGCCAGCGCGGTCTTGCCGACCCCGCCGGCACCGGAGACCACCGCGACGGCCACCGCCCGCCGGTCGCCCGCCCGCAGCAGGGTGTCCAGTGTGGACAGATGGCCGGCGCGGCCGGTGAAGCCGTGCACGTCCGGCGGCAGCTGGGCCGGGCCGGCCGGCCGTGCCGGGGCCGGCGCGGGTGGCTCGTCGTCGCGCAGCAGCGCCGCGTGGGCCGCGGTGAGGTCCGGGCCGGGGTCCACGCCGAGCTCGTCGGCCAGCCGCGCGCGCACCGCGTGGAAGGTCTCGAACGCCGTGGCGCGCTGGCCGACCGCGTGGTGCGCGCGGATCAGCCTGGCCTGTGTCGGCTCGTCCAGCGGCTGCTCGGTGGCCGCCTCGGCCAGCGCCACCAGCACGTCGGCCGCGCGCCCGGTGGCGATCATGGCGTCGCCGTAGCGGGCGAGCGCGGCCCGGCGCTCGGCCGACAGCGAGCGGACCGTCGGATGCTCGGCGAGCAGCGGCACGTCGGCCAGCGGCCGGCCGCGCCACAACCCGAGCGCCTCGGCCAGCACCGCGGCGACGGTCGCGGTGTCGCCTGCCCGGTGGGCCGCGTTGGCTTCGGCGACGAACTGGCGAAACCTCGGCAGGTCCGCCTCGGTCGCGGGCACGTGGAGCGCGTAGCCGCCGCGCACATGCGGCAGCAGGTCGCTGTGGGTTCGGCTCGGCCGGCCGGGTTCCAGCAACCGGCGCAGGTGTTTGACGTGGGTCTGCAGCACGTTGACCGCGCTGGGCGGTGGCCGCTCGCCCCACAGCGTGTCCACCAGCGTCGCGCGGGAGACCGGCTCGCCGCCGGCGAGCAGGAGCAGCCCGAGCACCGCGCGCCTGGCCGGCGGGCCGAGATCCACCTCGTCGTCGCCGTGCCACACCCGCAACGGGCCAAGCACCTGGATCCGCACCCGGGCTCCACCTCCGGCCGAAACTTCGCCGCTTGTGGTCCCCGCGCCGTCGCCGACGTAACCAGGTATTCGCCTAGGTGGCAAGAAAACTGGGACAGATGCCCCGGTTGTGTTACCGGTCGCCGGCTTCGAGTTCTGCCTGCGTGCGCCGGAGCAGTTCGAGGTCGACCCGGCCGGCGGCGATGCCGGCGGCCGAGGTCTCGACCGCCGACACCAGCGGCTCGATCTGCGCGACCGCCGCGTCCCGCTGGGGTTGGGGCACGGCCGCGGCGGCGACCAGTTGCTCGTCGAGCTGGCGGATCTGCTGTTCGACGGTGACCCGGTGCTCGATCTCGGCCGCGTTGCCCAACGGCAGCGCCGCCAGCGACCTGGCCGCGGCGACCAGCCTGCGGTGCAGCTTCGCCTCCGGCGAGTGCGCGCCGGCCCACTCGCGGGGCGCGCCCGGCGCCAGCGTGAGCGCCTCGGTCGCCCGCCTGCGCCCCTTGCGCGCCAGCGCGACGGCGAACCCGAGCACGCCGAGGACGACCAGGACGATCACCACGACGAGCGCGGTGCCCATGTCAGCCTCCTCGTGACTGGTACAGGAAGAACACGCCGGCGACCACGATCAGCGCGACCAGCACCGCGATGGTGACCTTGATCTTGCTGATCGGCCGCCTGCCCTGGACCTCGCCGGTGACCCCGTTGATGCACACCTGGAACGGCTTGCCCTCGTACACCACGGTCAGCAGCCAGACGGGCAGCAGCAGGTACTTGAAGCGCATGTCCCGCCAGTGCGAGTTCTTCGAGTGCACCCGCTGCTGGTTGCCGCCGATGTCGCGGCGGACGGTGCGGTCGATCTCCGCCTCCATCCGCTGCTTGGCCGGCTCGAAGCACTGCTCGGCGGTGTGGTCGTAGGTGCGGGCGAGGTGGCCGGCGACGTACTCCGCCGAGTACGGCCGGGCCTGCTGGGTCGGCCACGGCTCGAGCGCGGCCACCTTCTTCTCGTCCAGCCCGGTGTTCGCCATGATCGGGATGTCGTCGAAGGAGTTGTGCACCCGGCCGGACTTGGGCGTCCAGCGGATCCTGGTCTCCGTGCGCTGGTTGTCGCCGGAGCCGACGGTGACCGTGTAGGTGGTGCCGCGCTCACCCCGGTAGTCGGTGTCGGCGGTGGCGTCGAAGGTGAAGTAGGCGATGTAGACGCTCGCGAACGACCCGGCCTCGCTGTACTTCTTGAACTCCGTCGGCGCGAACCAGCGGCTCTTGATCCACTTCTCGACGACCTCGCGGGCGACCGGCTGCGCGACCTGGAAGGGCAGCACGGCGTCGACCGGCAGCCGGTCGGGCGCGTCGTGGATGTCGTCGCGCTGGATCGGGGTCGTGCAGTACGGGCAGCGGGTCGCGGTCAGCGTGCCGCCGAAGGTGGTGTGCCCGCCACAGTTCTGGCAGACGATCTCCTTCTCCGCGCCCGGCTGGACCTGCGCCCGCGCCCGCTCGGAGTTGATGTTGCGCAGGTCGTGCTCGACGACCTTGCGGCCGGCGTCCTCGATGATCGGCTGTTGGTTGCCGCAGCTCGGGCACTGCAGCAGCTGGGCGGCGATGTCGAACACCAACTGCGCGCCGCACTGGTGGCACGGGTAGGTGCGGGTCTGCTCGGTCACATGCCTGGTCGCCCGCAGCGCCTGCTCGGACTGGGGGTGACCAGGAGGCGGCCCCTGCTGCGGCCCACCGGGCATGGGCGGTGGCCCGCCATACTGTGGTCCGCCGGGCATGGGGGGTGGCCCGCCATGTTGTGGTCCGCCGGGCATCGGCGGTGGTCCGCCAGGCAACGGGGGCGGTCCGCCCTGGTGTTGGCCGCCGGGCATCGGTGGCGGTCCACCGTGCTGCGGTCCGTTGGGCAGCGGCGGGGTGCCGTAGGGCGGTTGCCCACCGGGCAGTGGCGGTGGCCCGCCGGGCCCGGTCACGCGTTGTCCGTCCGTGGGGCACCCGGCAGCGGTGGCGGCCCGGCCGGGGCGAACAGCGCGGCGATCGCGGGCACCGTCTGCGCGGCCGCCCAGCCCGGCATCCCGTTGGTCCACACCAGCGACGCCGGCGTGAGCTGCCCGCCAGCGACGAACGGCCGCAGCTGGTCGGGCGTGAACGGCCCGGACGCCTGACCGTTGATCTCCACATGGAACTGTTGGGCCGCCGGCAGCGGTGGCGGCCCGGCGGGCGCCTGCGGCGCGACCCCGCCCGCCATCATGTTGCCCATCTGCTGGCCAAGCGCCATGCCGATGCCGGCGCCCATCATGCTGCCGGCGCCCCCGCCGGGGTTGCGCGCCGCCTCGACCATGGCCTCGGCGGCCGCGCCCTGCTGCAGCCGGTCCATCGGGCCGACGTTGTCCAGGTATCGGGCCTGCTCAACCCCGCGGGCGACGCCGCGGGTCATCGCCTCGGTGACCTCCTCCGGCAGCGTGATGGTCATCACGATGTCGTCGATCTTGAGGCCGAACTCGTCGTCGACGCGCTCCTGCACGTAGTGCTTGAGCTTCTGGGCCAGCTCGGACTGCTTGCCCTGCAGGTCGATCACCCCGAGCTTGGACTCGAGGACCATGTCCGAGAACGCCTGGGTGATCACCCGGCGCAGCAGCTCGGCGATCTCGTCGGTGCTGACCGAGGAGTCGGTGCCGATCACCTCGCGGAGGAAGATCTCCGGGTCGGCGATGCGCAGCACGCACAGGCCGTTGGCGCGCACCTGGACCATGGTGAAGTCGGGGTCGCGCACGGTGACCGGGCTCGGCGTGCCCCAGCGCAGGTCGGTCACCGGGCGGGTGTTGACGAAGTACACCTCGCTGCGGAACGGGCTGCGGAACCCGTGCTCCCAGCCCTGCAGGGTGGACAGGATCGGCATGCTCTCGGTCACCAGCTGGTAGTGACCGGGACCGAACTGGTCGGCCAGCTTGCCGCGGTAGACGAACACCGCCCGCTGGCCCTCGCGGACGATCAGCTCGGCGCCGTTCTTGATCTCGTTCTGGTAGCGGGGGAACCGCCAGGCCAGCGTCGAACGGCTGTCGTCGAGCCATTCGATGATGTCTACCAGCTCACCTTTGAGCTTCGAGATGATCCCCATGCCGTTCCTCCCGTTATGGCACGCCGCCTGCCGACCGTGAGTCTAGGTGTGTGCCGACCCGTCCGGAGCCGAAGGTCGAATGTCGGCACAATCGACCGTGGCGCTGGGTAGCATCCGGCCACATGGTCGAACGTTCTGGGGTAACGCGCCGCGTGCTGTCCGTGGTTGTCGGTGCCGTACTGACTGCTGTCATGACACTGTCCGCCTGTTCGTCCGAGGACGAACCGACACCACCCGGTGGCGACACCTCGGCGAAGCCGGACGCCACGGGAGGCTCCGCGCTGGAGAAGCTGTCCGGCGACCAGTTGTGTGAGCTGTTGCCGTCGGCGTCGATCGAGCGGGACCTCGCCACCACGGTGGAGGAGAGCGAAAGCACGGAGCGGGGCCGGGCGCCCGCGATGGAGACACCCTATTTCCTGACGCGCGAGTGCGACTACAAGACCAGCACGTTCAACCTGTCGACGGAGGTGAACTCCGAATGGGACGAGGACGCCGCCGACAAGGACGTGCTCGACTCCGTGTTCACCGATCCGACGGTGGAGAACCCGACTCCCGGTGAGTACGAACAGGTGCCCGACCTCGGCACGGTCGCCGGTTTCGGTCCCGACGCCGTGCTGGCCGGCGCCGATGTCGCCGGCGTGAAACTCGGCGTGGTGTTCACCATCGGCGAGGAGCGTCTGTCGTTGACCGTGCACACCCTGGGAAAGGCCGAGCTGGCGCAACTGCGGCCATTGACCGAGGAGTTGCTGACCGGTCTGCAGGAGACACTTGGCTAGCGGCTGACCGCTCGGGGTTACGCTGAGCGGGCCGTTTTCCTTCGCACAGAATCGCGTCCTGTGTGGAACGGTCACCTGCCTCGGGCAGTCTGAGGCTGGACTCGATCACCACGAACTGGGGGGAACACCCGATGGGCTATGAGGTCAACGAAGCGCAGTTAGCGGACTTCGGTTTCTACCTGAGCTCGGAGGCCGGCTACACGCTGCCCCGAATCGAGACGCTCGCCCGGGACGAGGGCATGAGCTCGGACGGGTTCAAAGGTGTGCTGCAGCCGCTCGGTGACATCGTCACCGGTGAGGCGTCGACCATCGTCGGCGAGGGCTTCAGCCTGATGCAGGTGAAGCTGTGCGATCTCGGCGACTCGGTGATCTCCGCGGCCAAGACCTACGGCTACGTCGACGAGGCGACCGCGGGCCTGTTCGAGCGCAACGGGCTCGGCGGTGACACCGGCGAGGAGATCAAGTTCGGCTCGGGCTACGGAAACGGCGACGGCTACGACCGGCACCTCGAGGGTGGCTCGTCCTCCTTCTCCTACACCGAGCTGGACATCTCGGAGGTCGACCGTCCGGACTCGACGTTCGCCGACGACGTCGACGCCGGTGCCGTGCTGGACGTGGTGAACTGGATCTGGTCGGAGTTCAACGTCGACGGTGGCAAGTCCTTTGTGGACTCCATCCTCGAGCCGCTCGCCGGCAACCCCAACAGCATCAAGGCCAACGGCGCGGCCTGGGTGAGCGTCGGCGCCAACTTCGGCCTGCTGGCGTCGAACATGCTCGACAACGCGCTCACCCTCGCCAGGGACGACTGGGGCGGCGAGGCCGCGGACTCCTTCCAGGAGTTCCTCAGTCAGTACTGGGAAAAGGGCGCGGTCTGGGCCGGCGAGAAGCTGGGCGAGTTCGTTTCCAAGGGCTTCGACAAGATCGCCGAGGTCTCCATCGCGATCGCGCAGTTGGCCGTCGACGCCATCAACAAGATTCTCAAGCTCGCGGGCAAGATCGCGGCGAAGTTCATTCCGTATGTCGGCTGGGCGTGGACGGCCATCGAGTACATCGCCAAGGCGGCGAGCTACCTCCCCGGCGCGGATTTCGACATCGACGCGCTGCACGACAACATCATGGAGATCATCGATCTCGCGCAGAAGGTCTTCGGTCTGTACGAGTCGCTCGAGCAGGTCTGCCAGACGATGCAGGACTACTTCAACACCGCGCAGGACCTGGTCGACACGGTGAACAAGATTCCGGACGTCACCAACCTGGCGGACGCGGCCACCACCATGCAGGAGATCAGTGACAACGTCACCGCCCTGGAGGAGCAGCAGGGCGCGTTGGAGGAGAGCATGACCGCCGCCGAGGAGTCCCTCACCGAACTCGACGGCATCGCCGCGGACGCGGAGCGCTGAGGCCATGCGGTTCTCGTCAGGCGACGGTTTCAGTACCCAGCAGATGATCCAGGCCGAGCGGGAGCTGGACGGCCGGATCGACTTCGCGTTCAGCAAGGCAAGGGAGCTGCAGGCGAAGGTCGAGGAGGTCGAGGAGAAGCTCGCCAGGAACGCGACCCCACTGACCCATGAGGACGTCGAGCGGTTCCGGGCCTACATCCTCGGCCACGCCCGGACCGACGAGTGGCAGCTGGTGATCGACCGGATCGACAAGGGCGAGCTGATCTGGCGGGGGATCGTCGAGGGGGTCGACGAGGGAACGCTGGACCGCGAGGTCACCGCGGCCATGGCGTCGTTGTCGAAGGTGCCCCCGGCGTCGGTGGAGACGTTGGTGGAGATCGGCGTGCTCCCCGACCTGAACCCGTCGACCCAGGACACCGAGGACACCGAGGACACCGACAAGCCGGACAAGGCCGCCGTGGACGAGGTCGACGACGAGGAGTGGGGCGAGGACCAGTCGATCTTCAACCGCTGACCAAGGTCAGGTTGCCGCCGGCCCGATCCCTGGTGTCCCGCACCAGGACCGCGTCGGCGGCCTGACCGATTTCCACACAGTGGGTCCCGTTGCCCCGGTGAGGCTTGATGTACGACCACCGAGCAGCGCGGTATGTGGCAACGCAGTGAAGGAGCCCTTCGCTGCGGTCAACGCGACCGCCGGTGACGCGCGGGGAGTCTTTGACAGTCGGGTGTCCGGGCTGCTACCCATGGTCTGGGAGCGCTCCCAAAGTCACCTACCTCGGGCAAGGAGGGCCGATGAGGCGCACCGCCCGCCTACTGGCCGCCGCCACCGCGCTGCTCGCGCTCGCCGGCTGCGACGCGGCACCCGCCGCCACCCCCGCCGCCCCGCCCAGCAGCGCCCATCACCAGCACCCGCCGACCCACACCCCGGCGGGCGACACCGGCACCCCCGCCCTCGGCCAACCCGTGACCACCATGACCGACCTCGCCACCTGGGTACGCGACACCACCGGGGAGTGCGCCGACCTCGCCCCCGCCGACGCCGACGCGCTGGCCGACTACCTCGGCCCAGTCAGAGTCACCTGGTACGAACCGTTCGTCGCGGAATGGGCCACCTGCGGCATCGCGCCCTACGACCGGCTCGGCCTGGTCCTGTTCAAGCCGGGCCAACAACGGGCGCTCCAGGAGTTCTGGACCCGCGCCCTGGCCACCGGCGAGCTGACCGACAACCCGGACTGGGCCTTCGGCAACGGGTTCGCGATCACCGCCGGCCCACTGGGCATCGAGCGGCTCGGCCTGCACTACCTGTGGTGCACCCCGGTCGACGACCCGGACGCGCACACCGTGCCCGCCGACGTCGACGGATGCGTCTACGCCGCGCCACAGCACCACTGACCGCCCGAAGATTGGCGAACGTCCAGCTACGCGCGGGAAATTGTGCTTGGGTCTAACCCGAGAACTCTCTCGACGGCGGCGGAGGTGGCGGTGGAACAGGTCACCGCGGTGGTGGACTTCGGCACCTCGCACACCGTGGTCGCGGTCGCCGGGCCGGGAATTCCCGCCCGGCTGGTCACGGTGGACGGCGAGTCGTGGTTTCCCTCGGCGGTCTTCTGGGACCGCGCCGGCCAGGGCGTCGTCGGCCAGGAGGCGCTGCGGCTCGGCCGGGACGAGCCCGCGCGCCTGGAACGCCGGCCGAAGGCCCGCGTCGGCGAGGACGAGGTGCTGCTCGGCGACGCCGTGGTGCCATCGGCCGTGCTGGTGCGCACCGTGCTGGTGCGGGCGATCGCCGAGGCGGTCACCACCGTGGACGCCGTGGTGGCCCACCTGGTGCTCACCCACCCGGCCGACTGGGGGCCAACCAAGCTCGGCGCGCTGCTGACCGCCGCCCAGGGGCTGGTGCCCCGGGTGAGCATGATGGCCGAGCCGGTCGCCGCGGCCGCCTGGTTCGCCAGCGGCAACGACCTGCCGGCCGGCGCGGTGCTCGCGGTGCTCGACCTCGGCGGCGGCACCTGCGACGCGGCTTTGGTGCGCCGCGAGCCGACCGGGCTGGAGGTGGTCGCCTGCGCCGGACTGCCCGACCTCGGCGGTGAGGACCTCGACCAGCGGATCGTGGACCACCTGGCGGCCGACCGGCCGGAGTTGGCCCAGCTGACCGGCGCCCGGCTCGGGCAGGTGCCGACCGCCGCGCTCACCGACCTGGCACGGTTCCGCGACGGCGTGCGCACCGCCAAGGAGGCGCTGTCCCAACACCCGCAGGCCGACGTCGCGCTGCCGGGACAGCTGCCGGACGCGCTGCTGACCCGGGACGAGTTCGAGAACCTGGTGCGCCCGGACCTCGCCCGCGCGGTCGAGCTGCTCGACTCGACGGCCAGGGCGGCCGGGCTCGGCGATGGCGGCATCACCGGCGTGCAGCTGGTCGGCGGGTCGAGCCGGGTGCCGCTGCTGGCCCAGCTGCTGCGCGCGTGGTCGGACGTGCCCATCCGGCTCGACGACCGACCGGAGGCGGTGGTCGCGCTCGGCGCGGAGGTGGCGCTGCGGCCACAGGCCGCCCTCGCCCGCGACCCGGACGTGACCGGCCCGGTCCGCATCGCCGAGGAGGACCTGGCCCCCGCCGACCTGCCATCGCCCCAGCCGCGGCCGGTGCGCGTGTGGCTGACGGTCGCCGCGGTGGTGATCCTGGCCGCGGCGATACTCGGCGTGGCCGCGCTGATCGACCTGCGCGGGTTCGGCGGCGCGGTCGCCGGCTCGGCGCAGGCACCGCCCGGCGGGCCCCGGCTGACCCTGCCGTCGGCCGCGGCCGGGGAGCCGGTCACCGTGCCGGGGCGGTCGACCGACGCGCTGCCGACGGCCGAGCGCGGACAGTTCGTCGACTACGTCTTCCAGGACATGGCCGTCAAGTGGCGGCTGGACGAGTTCGACGACAGCGCCCAGATGGACAGCGGCCTCACCGACCTGGGCAACGGGTTGATCGAGGGCTACCACTGGGCGTTGGTGCGCTACACCGTGCGCGCGGTCGACCCGGTCAACCAGGATCCGGACCTGACCAACCAGCTCTACCTGGTGGACGACCACGGCCTGATGATCAGCACGCAGGACAGCTTCAAGGGGCCGGCCAACAACGCCACCCAGGCCTACCTGCCGGACTACTGCCCGGTCGATCCCGTCGAGTCGATGCGCCGGGGCGCGGAAGTGGCTGGCTGCGGGCTGTTCGCGGTGCCGGACGCCACCACGATCACCGAGGTGGCCATCTCCTACCACTCCAACAGCAGCCCGCTGCCGAGCCTGAGCGCGGAGACCAGGACGCGGGGCGCGCGGGTGGCGGTGACCGGCCGGGAGTTCCCCGGCGCGCGGCCGGCGGCGTGGGAGGACCAGCACGAGCCGGGCAGCATCGTGCCCATGAGCACCGGCCAGTTCGCCGCCGACGTCGCGGTGGTGGGACTGGTCGAGGACGCCTCCGGCTATCTCGACGACGACCTGAAGCTCATCCTCGGCGGGAGCCGGGCGATGGTCCTGCGGGTCGCGCTGCGCCTGGAGGAGCCGGTGTCCGCTGGTGCACTGGCCGGTGCCTCGGCCGCGTTGCTCGACGAGCGCGGCGCACCCATCGACCCCAGCGTCATCGTGCGGACCAACGAGTGTGTGGACACCGGGCTGGTCGACGACGTGTCCGGCACGGTCGCGCTGTGCGTGCTGTTCGCCGTGCCCACCGACGTGACGCCGAGCGCGGCGATCGTGCAGGCGGCGGCCGGCACCGAGGCCGCGGTGTGGCGACTGCGTTCCTGAGAGATCACCCGTCAGGTTCACCCTGACGAGAAGCGCTCTTTCGCCGACGCCCCGTTATCGTTGGAGAGCCCTGAATGCCTCATTGAGGACGTTCAGCGTCCCGAATGAGGCATTCAGGGCATTAATCGTGCGGGAACCGGGGTCGGGAATTCTGAGGAGCACTGAGAATGTTGAGACCGTTCTTCGGGCGCGCGGCGGCGCCACTGCTCGCGGTGATCGTGGTCGCGCTGGTCGCCGTCGTCCAGCCGGCCGGCGCGTCCGTTATGGACAGTCCACAGGAGAGCGGGCGGGCCAACGTCGAGGTCCTGCAGCCGCCGGACACCTGGCAGTTCTGGCGGAAACCGGGCGCGGTCGGCGCCCCGCTGCTCGGCGACGTCAACGGCGACGGCAAGCAGGACCTGATCATGCCGGCCAACACCGGTGACGTCTATGTCGGTGTCTCCCTTGGCTTCCAGTTCGCCACACCGGAACTGTGGCTGTCCGGGTTCTGCGGGCCGGTCTGCCAGGCTGGCGATGTCGACGGTGACGGCCGGGCCGATCTGGTCAACTACGTCTGGGGCGATGGCAGCACTCCCGGTTCGGCCGACGTGAGCGTCGCCCTGTCGACCGGGCAGGCGTTCACCAACCGCGGGGTGTGGAACAACGGCTTCTGCATTCGGGAGCAGGTCTGCCAGCTGACCGATGTGGACAATGACCGGCGGGTCGACCTGGTCGCCTTCACCCCGTACACCGGGCTGGTCTGGGTGTCCAAGTCCACCGGCGGCTCTTTCGGCACGAACACCGTGCTGCACAACTACTTCTGCATCGTCACCGAACGGTGCCACGTTGGCGATGTCGACGGCGACGGCCGCGGCGACCTGATCGCGTTCAAGCCGACCTCGCCGGGCAACCAGAAGGGCAACGTGCTCTGGGCCAGGTCGACCGGTTCCGGTTTCGAGGCCGCCCGGCTCGGCCACGGATTCTTCTGCATCGACAGCGAGATCTGCTCGGTCGGCGATTTCGACGGCGACGGCCGGGCCGACATCATGCTGTTGAAGCAGGTGCCCTACGAGGGCACCTGGGAGTTGTTGGTGGCGTTGTCGGACGGGGGGAAATTCGTGAACGCCAGCCCGTTCAGCTGGTCGACGTCCATTCCGGGACATCTCGGCGCGGCCGGCGACGTAGACGGCGACCGCCGGGCCGACCTGCTCACCTACGTCCGGGCCAACGGCAGCAACGACGTCTCCTTCTACGTCGCGGCGAGCAAGCCGAAGCCGCCGACGAACCCGCCGCCGACCACCCCGCCGCCGAACGGCATCTCCCGGCTGGAGGTCTTCAACTGCACCGTCGAACAACGTGACCTGTACCTGTGGGTGTTCGACTCGGCCACCGGCGCGCTGGTCGTCAACTCCGGTGCGGTCGAGCACATGTACGACAGCACCGGGACCTGCCCGGCCGTCGGTGAACCGTGGGACTTCAACCCGGACAACGGCCGCTGGTACGACGTGATCGCGGTCGACCCCGCGCTGATCGGCTGTGGGGTCAACGATCCGAGCATCCCCGCCTGCCAGAAGCAGGCCCTGCGCCTGCTCGGCAACGACAGCGGCCCGCTGTGGCAGGTGGTGGTTCCCTCGGGCTGAGGTTCCCGGCCGGGTCAGCGGGCGACGACGCCGGCGAGGAACTCGGCGTTGGTCGAGGTCTTGCGCAGGTTGGTGAGCAGCAGGTCGATGGCCTGCCGGCTGTCGCGGGTGTCCAGCGCGCGGCGCAGCGAGCGGGTCGCGGCCAGCTCGGCGGGGGTGAGCAGCAGCTCCTCCTTGCGGGTGCCCGAGGAGCGCACGTCGATCGCGGGGTACACGCGTTGGTCGGCGATGCGCCGGTCCAGGCGCAGCTCGGCGTTGCTGGTTCCCTTGTACTCCTCGAAGATCAGCGTGTCGCCCGCCGAGCCGGTCTCCACCAGCGCGGTGGCGAAGATGGTCAGCGAGCCGCCGCCGTCGATGTTGCGGGCCGCGCCGAGGAAGCGCTTGGGCGGGGTCAGCGCGGAGGAGTCGACGCCGCCGGTGAGGATGCGGCCGGTCGCCGGCGCGGCCAGGTTGTATGCCCGGCCGAGGCGGGTGAGCGAGTCGAGCAGCACCACCACGTCGCGGCCCTGCTCGACCAGGCGCTTGGCGCGTTCGATGGCCAGCTCGGCCAGTGCGGTGTGTTCGCGTGGCGGGCGGTCGAACGTGGCCGCGATGACCTCGGCCGGCACGGCCCGGGACAGGTCGGTGACCTCCTCCGGCCGTTCGCCGACCAGGACCAGCATCAGGTGACACTCGGGGTGGTTCTTGGCGATGCCGTGCGCGATCGACGCGAGCACGGTGGTCTTGCCGGCCTTGGGCGGGGCGACGATCAGCGCGCGCTGGCCCTTGCCGACCGGCATGACCAGATCGCTCACCCTGGTGGTGAGCGCGTGTGGCTCGGTCTCCAGCCGGAGCCTTTCGTTGGGGTACAACGGGGTCAGTTCGAGGAACGTGGGCCGTCGGTAGCCGGGTCGCTGGCCGTTGACCGATTCGGGCGCGAGCAGGCGGCCCTGCCGTTCGGTGCCGACGACGGTGTCGCCCCGGCGGAGACCGTGTTGGTGGATCAGCCGCGACGGCACGGTCGGGTCGTGCTGGCTCGGTAGATAGCCGTCGGTGCGCAGGAAGGCCCGCTCGCCGACGATGTCGAGGATGCCGCAGACAGCGGTGGATTCGGTGGTAGACATGGGAAAGCTCCACAAGGGGTAGGTCGGGTCACGCGCACGGCGGAGGCGGTGCGAACGGTGATCCAGAAAACGTCTCCCATGGGGGGCCGAGCCCGCATCCACGAGAGGTAGACGCTCTCCACGCTAGCGGTGGACCGCGCCGCGCGCAACCACCTGGCCGGCCGGCCAGGGTCGACGCCGGGTTTCGCTCTCCGCTGACCAGCGGTTCCGGGCGGTTCAGACAAATCCGGTCGCCACCGGCGGAGGTGACGATTACCGTCGGTCGCGCGCGTGTCGGGAGCGTTGGACTCGCGGGTCAGGAGCGTTGGACTCGCGGGGTGGACAGGCCGTGGAGGAGGGGGAGGTAGACGTCATCGACCAGTTCGGTGATCACCGCTTCGCTGACGGGTGCGCCACAGGTCATGGCTTCGCCGCGGATCAGGTCGAGCGGGATCCTGGCGGCCCGTTGCGGTACCCGCGTCGGTGGGAGCTCGCCGCGTTCGGCGGCGCGGTCGACGATGGTCTGGGTGCGGGTGTACA
This sequence comes from Actinophytocola sediminis, assembly GCF_054779715.1. Classification (NCBI taxonomy): domain Bacteria; kingdom Bacillati; phylum Actinomycetota; class Actinomycetes; order Pseudonocardiales; family Pseudonocardiaceae; genus Actinophytocola; species Actinophytocola sediminis. Next base: position 76,335 of record NZ_BAAGXS010000041.1, read on the forward strand.
GGGGGGCGGCGGCCCGCAGGCGCTCGCGCAGCAGTTCGGCGACCTCGGGGTGGCGGAAGGCCTCGCCCATGACCCCGGCGATCAGCTCGCTCATCATGGTGTCGACCCGGCGGGCGATCAGCCCGAACAGCTCGATCAGGTCGGTGCGCAGGGCGCCGGTGTCGGGCGCGGCCATGGAGGTCGGCGTCTGATGGTTCCACGCCGCGACCACCAGGGCCGCCCGGCTCGACCACCGCCGGTAGATGACCGTCTTGCTGGTCGCCGCGCGCGCGGCGACGGCCTCGATGGTCAGGCCCGCGTAGCCCGTCTCGGCCAGCTCGGCCCAGGCCGCCTCCAGGATCGCCTGCTCAAGGCGCTCGCCGCGGCGGCGGGTCTTCGGTGCCGGCACCCTGCTCCTAAGATACTTTGCGTCTCTTATTGAGATAGTCTACGTTAGCCCATGTTAGATACGAACCGTTTCTTCGCCTCCGGGGGCCCACTTGCTGTACCGCCTGTTGCGTACCTACCTGCGGCCGTACCGACGCGAGCTCACGGCCGTGCTCGTCCTGCAGCTGATCGGCACCATCGCCTCGCTGTACCTGCCGAGTCTCAACGCCGACATCATCGACCGGGGCATCGTCACCGGGGACTCCGGCTACATCGTGGCCACCGGTGGCTGGATGCTGGTGGTCAGCATTGTGCAGATCCTGTGCTCGGTGGCCGCGGTCTATCTGAGCGCGCGCACCGCGATGGGCTTCGGCCGCGACGTGCGCGCGGCCATCTTCCACCGGGTCGGGGAGTTCTCCGCCAGGGAGGTGTCCGGCTTCGGGCCGCCGACGCTGATCACCCGCTCCACCAACGATGTGCAGCAGGTCCAGCTGCTGGTGGTGATGGTCTGCACCATGCTCGTGGTCGCGCCGATCATGTGTGTCGCGGGCATCATCATGGCGCTGCGCGAGGACGTCGGGCTGTCCTGGCTGCTGCTGGTCTGCGTGCCGGCGCTGCTGATCTCCATCGGCCTGATCGTGATCAGGATGGTGCCGCAGTTCCGCCTGATGCAGGAACGGATCGACGACGTCAACCGGGTGCTGCGCGAGCAGCTGTCCGGCATCCGGGTGGTGCGCGCGTTCGTCCGGGAGCGCGCGGAGTCCCGCCGGTTCGCCGACGCCAACGCCGCGCTGACCGACACCGCGCTGCGGGTCGGCCGGTTGCAGGCGCTGATCTTCCCGACCGTGATGCTGATCCTCAACGCCTCCAGCGTCGCGGTGCTGTGGTTCGGCGCGGAGCGGGTGAACTCCGGTGAGATGCAGATCGGCGCGCTGACCGCGTTCCTGAACTACCTGCTGCAGATCCTGATGGCCGTGATGATGGCGACGTTCATCTCGATGATGATCCCGCGCGCGGCGGTCTGCGCCGAGCGGATCCAGGAGGTGCTGGACACCGAGTCGTCGGTGCGCCCGCCGGACAGGCCGGTCGCGGAGCCGACCGTGCGCGGCGAGCTGGAGCTGCGGTCGGTGGAGTTCCGCTATCCCGGCGCGGACGAGCCGGTGCTGCGCGACGTCTCGCTGCGCGCCCGGCCCGGCCGCACGACCGCGATCATCGGCAGCACCGGCGCCGGCAAGACGACGCTGTTGTCGTTGGTACCCCGGCTGATCGACGTGACCGGCGGCGGCGTGTTGGTCGACGGCGTCGACGTCCGGGAGTTCGAGCTGGACGCGTTGCGGTCGCGGATCGGCCTGGTGCCCCAACAGGCGTACCTGTTCACCGGCACGGTGGCCAGCAACCTGCGCTACGGCAACCCCGACGCCACCGACGAGGAACTGTGGGCCGCGCTGGAGACCGCGCAGGCCAGGGAGTTCGTCGAGGCGATGCCCGGCGGGCTGGAGGCGGAGATCGCCCAGGGCGGCACGAACGTCTCCGGCGGTCAGCGCCAGCGGCTGTCGATCGCGCGGGTCTTGGTCCGCCGGCCGGAGATCTACCTGTTCGACGACGCGTTCTCCGCACTCGACCTGGCGACCGACGCGGCGCTGCGCGCGGCACTTCGGCCGCTGGTAACGGAGTCCGCGGTGGTCGTGGTCGCCCAGCGGGTGTCCACCATCATCGACGCGGACGAGATCGTCGTGGTGGACAACGGTTCCGTGGTCGGCACCGGCACCCATCACCAACTACTGGACACCTGCCCGACCTACGTCGAGATCGTCCAGTCCCAGCTCACCCCGGAGCAAGCAGCATGAGCCACCCTCTGCCAACCACAGGCCACCGCCTGCCTGAGCCGCGCGGCCGCCAACCGCACCCAAGGGGAACGGAACGCGACCCAGCCACCAGTACGCACCACACCGGCGGCTGCCAACCGAACGCAACCACAACTTTTGATTCCGGGGAGGCGGACCGATGACAACGACAACCAACCGGCCGTCCCGTCCGATGGGTGGTGGGCCCTTCGGTGGCAACATCCCGATGGGCAAGCCGGACGACTTCGGCACCTCCGCGCGGCGGCTGCTGGCGCGGCTGCGGCCAGAGCGGGCGCCGCTGCTGCTCGTGGTCACCCTCGCGGTGATCAGCGTCGGGCTGGCGGTGGCCGGGCCGAAAGTGCTCGGCCACGCGACCGACATCATCTTCGACGGCGTGCTGGCGATGCTCAACGGCGTGCCGGGGGCGAGCATCGACTTCGGCGCGTTGGGGATCGTGCTCGGCTGGGTGCTCGGGCTGTTCTTCGCGTCCTCGCTGTTCGGCCTGATCCAGGGCCGGGTGCTCAACGTCGTGGTGCAGCGGGTGATCTACCGGATGCGCGAGGACGTCGAGGGCAAGCTGCACCGGTTGCCGTTGCGCTACTTCGACGGCCAGCCGCGCGGTGAGCTGTTGTCCAGGGTCACCAACGACATCGACAACATCTCCACCACCCTGCAGCAGACCCTCAGCCAGCTGCTGACCTCACTGCTCACGGTGGTCGGCGTGCTGGTGATGATGCTGACGATCTCCCCGCTGCTGTCGCTGATCGCGCTCGCGGTCATCCCGCTGTCGGTGGTGATCACCGGCCGGATCGGCAAGCGGGCGCAGAAGATGTTCATCGCCCAGTGGCGCCAGACCGGCGCGCTCAACGCGCACATCGAGGAGGCGTTCACCGGCCACCAGCTGGTCAAGGTGTTCGGCCGGCAGGCGGAGTCCGAGGCGGAGTTCAAGCGGCGCAACGAGGAGCTGTTCGGCTCGGCGGCCAGCGCGCAGTTCATCTCCGGGTTGATCATGCCGGCGATGATGTTGCTGTCCAACCTGAGCTACGTCGTGGTGGCGGTGATCGGCGGGCTGCGGATCACCTCCGGCGCGATGAGCCTGGGGGAGGTGCAGGCGTTCATCCAGTACTCCCGGCAGTTCACCCAGCCGCTGACCCAGGTCGCGTCGATGGCCAACCTGATGCAGTCCGGGGTGGCGTCGGCCGAGCGGGTGTTCGAGCTGCTCGACGCCGAGGAGCAGTCGGCCGACCCGGCCGACGCCGCGCTGCCGGCGGAGCGTCGCGGGCGGGTCGCCTTCGAGCACGTGTCGTTCTCCTACCGGCCCGAGCAGCCGCTGATCGAGGACCTGTCGCTGGTGGCCGAGCCCGGGCAGACGGTGGCCATCGTCGGCCCGACCGGGGCCGGCAAGACCACGCTGGTCAACCTGATCATGCGGTTCTACGAGCTGGACGCCGGCCGGATCACGCTGGACGGGGTGGACATCACCCGGCTGCGCCGCGAGGACCTGCGGTCCCAGACCGGCATGGTGCTACAGGACACCTGGCTGTTCGGCGGCACGATCCGGGACAACATCGCCTACGGCAAGCCGGACTCGACCTTCGAGGAGGTCGTGGCGGCGGCCAAGGCGACCTATGTGGACCGGTTCGTGCGCACGCTGCCCGACGGCTACGACACGGTGATCGACGAGGAGGGCACCAACGTCAGCGCGGGGGAGAAGCAGCTGCTGACCATCGCCAGGGCGTTCCTGGCGAGTCCGTCGCTGCTCATCCTCGACGAGGCGACCAGCTCGGTGGACACCCGCACGGAGTCGTTGGTGCAGCACGCGATGTCGGCGCTGCGCTCCTCGCGCACCAGCTTCGTCATCGCCCACCGGCTGTCCACGATCCGCGACGCCGACCTCATCCTGGTGATGGAGTCCGGCCGGATCGTCGAGCAGGGCACCCACGAGCAGCTGCTCGAGGCCGACGGCGCCTACCGGCGGCTGTACAACGCCCAGTTCGCCGCGCCGATCGAGGAGGAGCCGATCGGCTAATATCTTGCACTCTATGTGCAGATATCTCGGAGAGGGCTGAGGCGGATGCGAACGGTCGACACCGGTACCGAGGACCTGCTGGCCAGGGTGGAACGCCGGGTCGGGGTGGTGACCCTGAACCGGCCCGACCGGCGCAACGCCCTGTCCCAGCCGATGCTGGCCGCGCTCGCCGACGTGCTGGCGGTCTTCGCCGAGGACGACGACGTGCGGGCCGTGCTGCTCACCGGCGCGGGCACGGCCTTCTGCGCGGGCGGGGACGTGAAGACGTTCAACGAGCGCGGCGGCGCGGCCGCGGGCGGCGACGAGACCTTTGACGAGAAGGTCGCCCGGCAGCTGGCGACCCAGCGCGCCACCACCGGCGCGTTGTACGAGTTCCCGAAGCCGACCGTCGCCGCGCTGCCGGGCGCGGCGGCGGGTGCCGGCCTCGGGCTCGCGCTGGCCGCCGACCTGCGGGTGGGCAGTGCCAAGGCGGTGTTCGCGTCGGCGTTCGGCAAGGTCGGGCTCTCCGGCGACTACGGCGCGACCTGGTTGCTGGCCAAGGTGATCGGCCCGAACCGGGCCCGGCGGGCGCTGCTGCTCGGCGAGCGGATCGACGCCGCCACCGCGCAGGCGTGGGGTCTGCTCGACTGGGTGGTCGAGCCAGCCGAGCTGCCGGCCTACGCGCTGGACCTGGCCGCCGGCATCGCCGCCGGACCCCGGCAGGCCTTCGCCGCGATGAAGCAGAACCTGCTCGACGCCGACCACCACGACCTGGACGAGGCGATGGCCCGCGAGGTCCCCCGCCACCTGGCCTGCGGCCTGACCGAGGACCACCGCGAAGCCGTCGCCGCCTTCGTAGCCCGCCGCCCACCCACGTTCGGCTGAACCGCAGCGAAGGGTCCCTTCACTGCGTCCACCGCAGCGAAGGGACCCTTCGCTGCGGTCACGACCGGTGGCGGGCGAGCTCGCGGCGGGCGAGGGAGCGCTTGTGCACCTCGTCCGGGCCGTCGGCCAGGCGCAGCGTCCGCGCGCTTGACCACAGCTGGGCCAGCGGGAAGTCCTGGCTGACCCCGGCGGCGCCGTGCACCTGGATGGCCTTGTCCAGGATCCACTCGACCGCCGCCGGGGTGGCGATCTTGATGGCCTGGATCTCGGTGTGCGCGCCCTGGTTGCCGACGGTGTCCATCAACCACGCCGTCTTGAGCACCAGCAGCCGCAACTGCTCGATCCGCACCCTGGACTCGGCGATCCACTCGCGCACCACGCCCTGGTCGGCGACCGGCCTGCCGAACGCCGTGCGATCCAGCGCCCGCCGGCACATCAGCTCGAGCGCGCGCTCCGCGGTGCCGATCAGCCGCATGCAGTGGTGGATCCGGCCGGGCCCCAGCCGCGCCTGGGCCATGGCGAACCCGGCGTGCTCCTCGCCGAGCAGGTTGGCCACCGGCACCCTGGCCCGGTCGAACACGATCTCGGCGTGGCCGCCCTTGGTGCCGTCCGGGTAGCCGAACACGTGCATCCCGCGGCGCAGCTCCACCCCGGGGGTGTCGCGGGGGACGAGCACCATGCTGTGCCGGCGGTGGGTCTGGCCGTCCTGGTCGCTGACCCCCATGACGATCAGCAGCCGGCAGTCGGGGTTCAGCGCGCCGGTGATGAACCACTTCCGGCCGGTGATCTCGTAGTGGTCGCCGTCGCGGGTGATCGTGGTGGCGATGTTGCGCGCGTCCGAGGAGGCGACGTCCGGCTCGGTCATCGCGAACGCGGAGCGGATCTCCGCGGCCAGCAACGGACGCAGCCAGGTCGCCCGCTGGTCGTCGGTGGCGAACATGGACAGCAGCTCCATGTTCCCGGTGTCCGGCGCGGCGCAGTTCAGCGCGGCCGGCGCCAGGCTCGGGCTGCGCCCGGTCAGCTCGGCCAGCGGCGCGTACTGCAGGTTGGTCAGCCCGGCGCCGTCGGCCCCCGGCAGGAACAGGTTCCACAGTCCGGCGGCCCGCGCCTCGGTCCGCAGTTGCGCCACGACCGGCGGGGTGGCCCACTCGTCGGCCCGCTGCGCGGTCTGCGCGGCGTAGACCGGTTCCGCGGGGAGCACGTGGCTGTCCAGGAACGCGGTCAGCCGCGCCCGCAGCTGTTCGGTCCGCTCGTCGTAGGCGAACTGCATGGAAATGGTTCCTCTCAGGTGGAGTTCTCGGTGAGCAGCGCGGTGACCGTCCTGCGCATGACCTCGCCCGCCTGCTCGACGCTCAGCCCGAGGTCGTCACGGTTGCCCATCCAGGTCGGCCAGGTGGTCGCGCTGAGCAACGCGGTCACCAGCTCCGGGTCGGCGGCGGTCTCCTCGGCGAACAGGTCGGTCAGCTCGGCGCGCAACCGGTCGTTGTGCCGTGCCCGGTTTCGCCGCAGCTGTGCGGAGAACGGCAGCCGGATCTGTGCGGCGCGGGACGCGCCCGCGATGACCTCCAGCATGCGCACCCGCTGCCGGCAGAACCGGTCGATGCGCTCGGCGAGCGGCAGATCGGGGGGCACCGGTTCGAAGCCGGCGTACTGGACCCGCAGGGTCTTCTGCCCGGCGGCCGCGAACAGCGCCTCCAGGTCCTTGAAATGGCCCCACAGCGTGCGCAGGGACACCCCGGCGCGCTCGGCGACCCGCGACGCGGTCGGCTGCAGATCGCCCTCCAGCATCAGCGCCAGGTGCGCGTCGATGATCGCCGCTCGGCTGCGTTCGGCGCGCAGCGTGCGTCCGTCGGTCTTCGCCGGCCGCTCGGTCGGCGGGGTCGAGTTCACAGGCATGGTCCCTTTCGGCGGTTGTCCTCTGCCCGCGTCACGCGAGCATCGCGAGTCCGCGTTCTACCAGGGGCCGTACCTGCGCACCGACGTGGTCGAAACCCGGCCCCACGGTCTGCCCGTGCAGGTGCCGGTAGTGCACGCCCTCCAGGATCACCGCGAGCTTGAACGCGGCGAACGCGCGGTACCACGCCAGGTTCGACAGGTCCCGGCCGGAAACCGCAGCGTAGTGCGCGAGCATCTCGGCCACCGTCGGGTGACCGGGCACCGAGACCGGCGAGCGCGGCGGACCGGTCGCCGACATGACCGGCCGCTCGGCGTAGAGCAGCATCAGCGCGACATCGGTCAGCGGGTCGCCGAGGGTGGACATCTCCCAGTCCAGCACCACCCTGATCCGGTTGTCGTGCACCAGCATGTTGTCCAGCCGGAAGTCGCCGTGCAGCACGGTGGCGTCCCGGCCGTCGGGGATCGCCCGTGCCAGGCGCAGGTGCAGCTCGTCGATGCCGGGGACCTCCCGGCTGCGGGAGTCGTCGAGCTGGCGGCGCCACCGGTTGACCTGCCGCTGGTTGAACCCCACCGGGCGGCCGAAGTCCGCGAGCCCGACCTCGGCGCTGTCGATCGCGTGCAGCCTGGCCAACACCTCCACGGTCTCCAGCACCAGCGCGCGCAGCCGGTGCCGGCCGAGCCCGTCGAGCAGCGCCGGGTCGCGCAGCACCGTGCCGGGCACGTACTCCATGAGGTAGAAGGGTTCCCCGAGCACCGAGGGGTCGGTGCACAGCAGCACCATCGCCGGCACGGGCACCGGGGAGCCGGCGAGCGCGCGCATCACCGTGTACTCCCGGCGCATGTCGTGCGCGGTGTCCAGCACGTGCCACAGCGGCGGTCGGCGCAGCACCCACCGGTTGGTGCCGTCGGTCACCAGGTAGGTCAGGTTCGACTTCCCGCCGCCGAGGACCTGACCGGTCAGTTGACCGTCGGTCATTCCTGGGCTGGCCCGCTCGAGGTAGTCCCGCAGCGGCGCGAGTTCGAGTCCTGGCAGGGTCATCGGGCGTCGTCGAACAGCTCGGTCGGGAAGTCCCGCGTCTTCGACAGTGTCCACAGTGGAGCGCGCTTCTCCTTGAACGCGTTGACCCCTTCGGGGGCGTCGGCGTGTTGGCCGGCCCAGCGGAACAGTTTGCGTTCCAGCTCCAGCGCGGCTTCCTGGTCGGTCTCCTGCAGGAACCGGCGGGCGACCAGCTTGGTGATCGCGGCCGACACCGGGGCGACGTTGGTCGCGATGTCGTGGGCGGCGGCCAGCGCGGCGGGCAGCACCTCCTCGGTGGGCAGCGCGCGGGCGGCGAGCCCCGCCTCGGCGGCCTCCCGGCCGGGGAAGATCCGGCCGGTCAACAGCAGGTCGATCGCGCGGGCGTAGCCGATCAGCCTGGGCAGGCTCCACAGCAGGTCGGCGTCGGGGATCACGCCCCGGCGGTTGAACACGAAGCCCAGCTTGGCGTCCTGGGCCACGTACATGATGTCCGCGCGCAGCGCCATGGTGATGCCGGCGCCGACCGCGGCGCCGTTGACCGCGGCGATCACCGGCGTGCGCAGCTTCTCCGCGGACCGCGGCGGGCCGGGGTACCGAGCTTGCGCCTCGTCGCGGGTGAGGGAGCCGTCGAAGGTGCGCCCGGCCGGCAGCAGCCCGGCACCCGCGCAGAACGCCCGGCCCGCGCCGGTGAGCACGATCGCGCGGATGGTGTCGTCGTCGTCGAACTCGCCGTAGGCGTGGTTCAGCTCGGCGGACATCAACCAGTCCCAGGTGTTGAGCACGTCCGGGCGGTTGAGCGTCACCACGCCGACCGGGCCGTCCCGGTCAACGACAATGGATTCGTAGGTCTCTACAGTGGTCACGATCTCCTCCAGTTCGGTCACAGCCCGATGCGGTCGGCCAGCCGGCGGTGGTAGGCGCCGACGTCGCCGAACAACATCAGCGATGCCTTGGCGCGCTTGAAGTACAGGTGTGCGTCGTGCTCCCAGGTGAACCCGATGCCGCCGTGGATCTGCACGTTGTCCGCGGCCGCGCGGAAGTAGGCCTGTGCCGCCGAGGCCTTGGCCAGCGTGGCCACCACCGGCAGCTCGGCCGGGTTCGCGTCGGCGGCCCAGGCCGCGTACCGGGCGGCCGCGTCGGCGCCCTCGATCGCCACCAGCGTCTCGGCGCACTTGTGTTTGACCGCCTGGAACTGGCCGATCGGGCGGCCGAACTGCTGTCGCACCTTGGCGTAGTCCACGGCCAGGTCGAGGCAGGCCCGCGCGCCGCCGACCATCTCCGCGGCCAGCAGCACGTTGGCCGCGTCGAGAGCGGTGGCCAGCAGTGCGGTGCCGTCGCCGACCGCGCCGACCGGAGTGCACGGCGTGTCCTGGAAGTCCAGCCGGGCAAGGGGTCTGGTCTGGTCCAAAGTGGGCAGTGCGGTCCTGGTGAGGCTCGCGTCCGGCTCGACGGCGACCACCGTGGTCGCCGCGCCGGTGCCCGCGACCACCAGGATCAGGTCCGCGACCATCCCGTCCAGCACGATCGACGCGCTGCCCGACAGCCGCCAGCCGGTGTCGGTGTCGCTGACCGACAGGGACGTGCCGGCCGAGTCCCAGTCGCCGCCGGGCGCCAGCCAGGCCAGGGTGGCGACCGTCTGTCCACTCGCGATTCCGGCGAGGTGCCGGTCGTCGCCGGCGGCGAGCAGCACCGGCAGGGTGAGGCCGACGGTGGCCAGCAGCGGGCTGGGCAGCAGCGCCCGGCCGCACTCCTCGAACACGTGCGCCAGCTCCTGGAACCCGTAGCCCGCACCGCCGTTGGCCGCCGGCACCGCGAGTCCCTGAACACCGAGGTCGGCCAGACCGTCCCAGCTGGACCGGTCGAACGCGGTCTCGGTGGCCATCAGCTCGCGGACCCTGGTCAGCGGCACGCGATCGGCGAGGAACCGGCGCACGGTGGCGCCCAGCTCCCGCTGTTCGGTGGTGGTGGCGAGGCTCATCGGGCACCTCCCGGCGCGGGGTCCTTCGGCAGGCCGAGCACGCGTTCGGCGACGATGTTGCGCTGTACTTCGGCGGTGCCGCCCCAGATGGTGTGCGAACGGGTCACCAGGAACTCCTCCTGCCAGTGGCTGAGCTCGTAGTCCTCGCCGACGACCAGCGCGTCCGGGCCGAGCAGGTCCATGGCGATCTCGGTCAGCCGCCGCTGGTACTCCGACCACCGGATCTTGCTGGTGGACCCGTTGCCGAGGCCACGCCCGGTGCCGCCGCCGGCGAGGTCGGCGACCAGTTGGAGCCCGGCGAAGCGGATGGTCTCCACCTGGGCGTAGGCCCAGGCGAGCTGTTCGCGGACCCGGACGTCGTCGATCAGCCCGCGTTCGCGGACCGCGTCGACGAGTTGCCAGAACTGGCGCAGGAACGCGACGTGCTGGGTGGTGGCGCTGCCGCCGCGCTCGCTGCCCAGCGTGGTCATCGCGACCCGCCAGCCGTTGTCCAGTCCGCCGATCACGTTGTCCAGTGGGGCGCGGGCGCCGGTGAGGAAGGTCTCGGCGAACAGCGCCTTGCCGGTGATCCTGGTGATCGGGCGGAACTCGATGCCGTTGGGGCCGCCGTCGCGTTCGGTCGGCACCAGGACGTAGGAGATGCCCTTGTGCTTGGGCGCTTCCTGGTTCGTCCGGCACAGGACGAAGATCATGTTCGCCTTCCAGAACCCGGAGGTCCACACCTTCTGCCCGGTCAGCACCAGTTCGCCGCCATCGACCACGCCGGTGGTGCGCAGGCTCGCGAGGTCCGAGCCGGCCTCCGGCTCGGAGAAGCCCTGGCAGTAGTCGTGGTCGCCGGAGATGATCGGCGGCAGGAACCGGCGCCGCTGCTCGTCGGTGCCGTGCGCGATGATCGCCGGGCCCACCAGGGACTCGCCCATGCCCCTGGTCAGCCGGGGCACGTCGGCCAGGCCGAACTCCTCGTTCATGATGGACACCTCGACGCCGGAGAGTCCTCGGCCGCCGTACTCCCTCGGCCAGGCGACGCACATGTAGCCGGCCTCGGTCAGTGTCTTGGCCCAGCCGGCCAGCAGACCGTCCAGATCGGACGGTCCACGTGGCACCCGTACACCGCGGATCTCGGCCGGCGCGTTGGCCGTGAGCCAGGTGCGGACCTCGGCGCGGAAGGCCAGTTGGCCTGGGGTGTAGTCGATCGGGGTGCTCATGGGGTGGGAACCGTTCTCGTGGCGGTGCTCGGGGTGTCGGTGTCGGCGGTTGGCCGGTCGGCGATCGCGCCTGCCTGGCGGAGTTCGGCGACCCGGGTGTCGTCGTAGCCGAGCAGCTCGCGCAGCACGATGTCGTTGTGCTGGCCGAACAGGGGCGCGGGTCGGTGGTGGCCGCCGGGGGTGCGGTCGAGCCGGAAGCCGAGCGCGCCGTACTCCCGGCGGCCGACCAGCGGATGGTCCAGCGCCACCACCATGCCGGCGGCGCGGACCGCCTCGCTGGTCGCGATGTCCGCGCCGGAGAGCACCGGCGCGGCCGGGATCCCGTTATCCTGCAACCTGCTCGCCAGCCCGGTCTTGTCCTGTGTGGACGTCCAGGCGGTGATCGGGGCGCGCAGGTCGTGCTGGTTGGCGGTGCGCTGCTCGACCGTGGCGTAGCGGGGGTCGGCGGCGAGGTCTGGCCGGTCCATGGCCGCGCACAGCGCTCGCCAGGTGTGGTCGTCGCCGACGGCGATGGCCACCCACTGGTCATCGCCCCGGCACGGGTAGGCGTCGTGCGGGGCGAACCCGGCGGCGGCGTTGCCGTCCGGGCGCCAGGTGGTGCCGGTTTCCAGTTGCTCCAGCACGTACTCGCCGATCCAGTGCGCGGCCGCCTCGACCTGGGGGACCTCGATCCGGCAGCCGGTGCCGGTGCGCGCCCGTAGGGCCAGCGCGGTCAGCACGGCGGCGACCGCGTTCAGCCCGCCGGTCGGGTCGAGGTAGGCCGGGCCGGTGAGCACCGGGGTGCCGTCCGAGTAGCCCATCAGCGCGGTCATCCCGGACGCGGGTTCCATGGTCTTGCCCATGCCCTGGTGGCCCGACATCGGCCCGCCGGGGCCGAACGCGGGCATCTCGACCACGATGATGCCCGGGTTGACCTCGCGCAGCGCGGTGTGGCCCGCGCCGAGCCGGTCGAGCACGCCGGGGGTGAAGTTCGCCAGCACCACGTCCGCGGTCGCGGCGAGGTCGCGCAGCACCTGTGCCGAGCCGGGCAGCTTCAGGTCCAGCGCGAGGGAGCGTTTGTCCAGGTTCTGGGAGTTGAACAGGACGTTGCGGTTCTGCGGGTCCGTGCCGGGGTCGAGGTCGGGGTAGTAGAACCGGGCGCCGCCGGCCCGGGTGCCGCGCCAGGAGTCCGGATGGCTCGGTGCCTCGATCTTGACCACGTCCGCGCCGAGATAACCGAGACACCGCCCGGCGAAGGGCCCGGCCCACGCCGTGGTGAACTCCAACACCCGAACCCCCGCCAGCGGCCCGCGCCCCGTTACCGCAGCGAAGGGTCCCTTCGCTGCACTGGACGCAGTGAAGGAGCCCTTCGCTGCGGTGGGGGCCGGGGGTGGGCGGTGGAGGTCGAAGAGGCGGTTCAGGGTGGGGGTGAGCATGGTTCTGGCCCGCCAGTGTTCGGAGGTGACCAGTTCGCCGAGGGTGGTGACCTTCTCCGCGCTGACCCGGCCGGCCTGGCAGGCGGTGACCACGTCGTCGGCCAGCATGGTGGTTGCCTTGCCCTGTAACAGGTCCACCACCTGGGGCCAGTGGGTGAGGCGGTCGCCCGCGGTGGCGAACCTCGGGTCGTCGAGCAGTTCCGGCACGCCGAACACCCGGCACAGGCTCGGCCAGTTCCGGATCGCGAACAGCACCACCCAGGCGTCCGCGCAGCGCAGCACCGCCAGGAATCCCGGGTAGCGGGCGCGGGTCTCCTGGGTGCCGTTGTAGCTGTACTGGCTCACCAGGTTCTGCGCCATCCCGAGCGTCGACTCGAACACCGTCGCCCGCACCCGTTGGCCCCGCCCGGAACGGCCGCGTTCGTGCAGCGCGGCCAACGCCGAGATGTAGGCAGTGGTGCCGGTGGCGTAGGCGGCCCGCTGGCCGAGGCCGTAGATCGGCGGCCGGGTCGCCGTGCCGGTCGCGTTCATCACCCCGGCCAGCGCCTGGTGCACCATCTCCGTGCCCCGCCAGTGTGCGTAGGGCCCTGGCGGGAAGTCGCCGATCTCGCAGTCGACCACCCGGTCGGCGAGCGCGGGCGGCTCACCCTGGTCCCGTAGCACCACATCGGCCGTGGCAAGCAGTTCGCATACCGCCGACGAGGTGCGCTCGGTGAAGTCCTTGCCCTGGTTGAGATGCCGGAACAGGAACGACCCGCCGTCGGGGGAGCGCGGCGGCAACGACCGGGTCGGCGAGCCGCCCGGCGGCTCGACCAGCACGACCTGCGCGCCGTGCAGCGCGAACAGCCGGCCGGCGTACTGCCCGGCCACCGTCGAGGACAGATCCGCGACCAGCACACCGGAAAGCGGCTCAGGCGACGATGACATCGTCCTCGGTCCTTTCTGTACGCACGACTCCCGAGCTCATCCGGTCGCGCAGCGCGTCGCCGATGCGGTACACGCACAGCACGACCACCCCGAGCAGCACCCCGGGCGAGATGATCTGGGCGGGAGCCGACAGGATCTGGGCGTAGGCGTCGGACAGGTCGCTGCCCCAGCTCGGCGCGGGCTTCGGCACCCCGAGACCCAGGAACGACAGCACGCCCTGGATGACGAACGCGAGTCCGGTGTAGATGGTCAGCTGCACCACCACCGGCCGCAGCGCCAGCGGCAGGATGTGTCTGGCCAGGATGATCGGCGTGCGCACCCCGGACAGCCGGGCGCTCTGCACGAACTGCGCCTGGCGCACCGCGAGCACCCCGGATCGGGTCAGCTGCGCGGTGTTCGGCGACAGCACGAGTCCGATCGCGACCATCGAGGTCACCAGCCCGGCGCCGAGCGAGCCGGTGATCGCCACCGCGAGCACCATGGTGGGGAACGCGATCATGATGTCCGCCAGGCGCATCAGCGTGGTGCCGGCGTACTTCGGCCAGTACCCGGCCACCGTGCCCCACACCACGCCGAGCACGAACGTGACCCCCACGGCGATCGCGACGCCGCCGAACGCGTTGCGGCCACCCCAGATCAGTCTGCTCAGCACGTCCCGGCCGAACTGGTCGGTGCCGAGCAGATGGGCCATGGACGGTCCGCCGAGCCGGTTGTCCAGGTCCTGGGTCAGCGGGTCGTAGGGCGCGACCAACGGCGCGAGCACCGCGGCCAGCAGCAGTCCGATGAGGACGGTCAGGGCGATCACCAGCCCGGCCGTCGGCCGGTTGCCGCGCATCCTCACTCCCCCCTGCTCGCCGGGCTGACCAGCCCGTTGACGATGTCCACCACGAGGTTGACCACCAGCGCGATCACCACGTACACCAGCACGATGCCGAGGATGAGCGGGTAGTCCCGCACGCCGATCGCGTTGACCAGCGCGCTGCCCATGCCCGGCAGCACGAAGATCTTCTCCAGCACCAGCGTCACCCCGAGCTGGCCGAGCGCGAGCAGCGCGACCACGTTCAGCACGGTCGGCAGCGCGGCGCGGAACGCGTAGCGCCAGGTGACCACCCGCTCCGGCAGGCCCATCGCCCGCGCGGTGCGGGTGTACTCACTGGCCAGCGCGTCCACCATCGCCGCGCTCACCTGCCGGATCACGATCGCGCTGCCACCGAGGATCATCGGCAGCACCGGCAGGATCACGTGGTAGAGGTTGCCGAGCGGATCCTCGGTGAACCGGGGATAGCCCAGCCGGGGGAGCAGCCCCAGTCCCACGGAGAACACGCTGATCAACACGAGCGCCAGGAAGAAGTCCGGCACCGCGAGCCCGAGCCCGGACACGGTGCGAATCCAGCGCCCGGACCGCCTGCCCGCCCGCTTGGCCGCGTACACCCCGAGCGGCAGGGCCACCACGATCGTGCCGATGATGGCCAGCAGCACCAACTCCAGCGTCACCGGCAGCGCCAGCGTGATCAGGTTCGACACCGGTTGCCCGGTCTGGAACGACACGCCGAGGTCGCCGGTCATCGCCCGGCCAAGCCAGCCGAAGAACTGCTCGACCACCGGCCGGTCCAGCCCGAGTTGCTTCTCCACCACCGCGATCGCCTCCGGCGTGGCCTCCTCGCCGAGGCGGGCGTATGCCGGGCCGCCGGGGATGATCTTGACCAGCAGGAAGGTCAGCAGGCCGGCGCCGACCGCGGTCGGCACGAACAACAGCAGCCTGCGCAGGACGAAGCGGGGCAGCCCGCCCGCCGCGAACAGGCCGCGCCGCCCGTTCGCGGCACCACCGGTGTCCGGGACGTCCTCGATCGGATCGGCCACCGACTCGGCCGCCTCGGTGCGCATCAGCCGGCCGCGGTGACGCCGAGCGCGGTGAAGTCCGCCTCACCGTTGATCGCGAACGCGTCCTTCCCGCCGACCACCCGGTCGGTCCACGCCGAGACGTAGGGGGTGTAGTAGAGCGGGATGATCGGCAACTGCTCCTGCAGCACCTCGTTGGCCTGGCGCAGCGCGGCCATCAGCTCCTCCTCCGAGGTGGCCTTGTTCAGCGCGTCGACCGCCGCGTCGCCGTCGGGGATGGGCGCGTTGCCGGCGTTGCCCGACGATGAGGTGGTGAGCAGCCTGCGGTAGATGGTCATCCAGTCCGGCCCGGAGTTCATCCCGGTGGAGAAGATGTCGTACTGGTGGTCGGTGTAGAACCGCTTGGTCGCGTCCGGCAGGGCCTTCGCCTCGAACGTCACCTCGATGCCGACCTCGGCCAGCTGCTCGGAGATGATCACGCCGTTGTTCTGGAAGTTGCTGCCGTCAAGGGAAACCCCGCGCAGGGTCAGTCCGTCCGGGTGCCCCGCCTGCGCGAGCAGTTCCCGCGCCTTGTCCGGGTCGTGCGGGTAGGCGTCGTCCAGATCGTCCATGTGGAACGGATGGTCGGGCGGGTAGGGCTGCACCGAGCCGACGTCGGTGAGCCCGTCGGAACCGGTCTCGGCCAACGCCTCGCGGTCGATGGCGTAGCTGATGGCCTGCCGGATCCGCACGTCCTCGAGCGGGCCCTGGCTGCGGTCGACGTTCAGGTCGGAGATGGCGACGCCGATGTCGGAGCTGATGGTGACCGTCGGCTGGTCCTTCAGCGAGGTGACCACCGGCGGCTCCAGCCGGAAGCCGAAGTCGGCCTGCCCGCCGGTGAGCGCGGCGACCTGGGCGGAGGGGTCGGTGATGATCGAGACGTTGATCGTGGCCGCCCGGCCCGGCTGGGGACCGGCCTGCTGGTAGTCGTCCCAGCGGGTGAGGGTCACCGAGCTGCCCGGCACGAAGTCGGTCAGCTGATAGGGCCCGGCGCCAACGGGTGTCGATCCGAACGACGCGCCGGACTTCTCCCGCGCCACGGGCGAGGCGAGCATCCCGAGCCGGCTGCCGAGCAGGTCGACCAGCCCGGAAAGCGGTTGCTCCAGGGTGAACACCAGCGTGTCCTGCCCCTTGGCGGCGACGCCCTCCAGACCCGGGACGGTCTGGTTGCCCAGCGCGATGCACTGGTCGATGCTTGTCGCCGCCGTCTCGGCGGTGAGCGGCGTGCCGTCCTGGAACGTGAGGCCCTGCTGGAGAGTGAGGGTCAGCGTCAGCCCGTCCGGCGAGGTCACCCACTCGGTCGCGATGCCGGCCGACAGCTCGCCGGTGCCCGGATCGGTACGCAGCAGCGGGGCGTAGATCGCCGACATATAAGCGAGTTCGGATCCGGACAGCGTGCCGCACGGGTCGAACTGGTTGGGCGTCGAGCCGTGGACGATGTTCAGCGTGCCCTGCGGGTCCGGCTCGCCCGAGCCGTCACCGGTGGTCCCGCCGCCTGCCTGCGCGGAGCACGACGCGATGGTCAGTGCCGCGACGGTCCCGGCGAGCAGCCGGACCGCCGCCCGCCGGGGAGTTGGTGCGGACATCGTGCACTCCTTTGTGCTGGGGAAAGTTGTGTTGGCCGCGACCGTCAGCTGATCTCGGGCCAGAAGTGGCAGGCGACCTGATGCGCCTGGTCGGCACCGAGCGTCGGCTCCTCGACCGCGCACCGCTCCTTGGCGAAGCGGCAGCGGGTGCGGAACCGGCAACCCGACGGCGGGCGCCGCGCGTCCGGGATCTCTCCCGGCAGCAGCGTCCTGCTCCGGGCGCGGGCCTGGAGCGACACGGTGGGCACGGCGCTGATCAGCGCCTGGGTGTAGGGATGGCGGGGCTCGCGCAGCACCGCGCGCACCGGGCCGACCTCCACCAGCTTGCCCAGGTACATCACGCCGACCTGGTCGGCGAGCCGGGCGATCGAGGTCATGTCGTGCGAGACGAACACGTAGGTGAGCCCGTTGCGCTCGCGCAGCTCGTCCAACAGCCGCAACACCCCGGCCTGCAACGAGATGTCCAACGCGGCCACCGGCTCGTCACACATGATCAGCGGCGCGTCCGCGGCGACCGCGCGGGCGATGGTGACCCGCTGCCGCTGTCCGCCGGAGAGCTGCGCGGGCCTGCGCTCGGCGAGTTCGGCACCGATGCCGACCTGACCGAGCAGCTCGACCGCGTGCGCCCGCAACCGCGTCGGCACCCGGAAACTGGCCGGCGCCAACGGTTCGGCCACACTGCGCCAGATCGGCAGGCTCGGCGACAGCGCCAGCATCGGGTCCTGGAAGATCACCTGGACCTGACCGCCCCGGCCGACGGAGCCGGCCGCGTCGGCCAGGGTGCCGTCCGGTGCCGCGATCCGGATCCGGCCCTCGGCCACCGGAAGCAGCCCGGCGACCGCCATGACCAAAGTGGACTTGCCGGAGCCGGACTCGCCGATGACTCCGAACGTCTCGCCGCTGGCCACCCGCAGCGACACCCGGTCCACCGCGCGCAGCGGGTCGCGCCGGTTGCCGTAGGTCACCACCAGGTCCTCGACCGACAGCGCGCCACCGGTCATGCCGACAACCCGGTCAGCTCGAGCTCGTCATGGCGCCGGCATCTGGTCAGCCCGCCGCCCGCGTCGGGCACCAGCGCCGGCACCTCGTCGACGCACGCGTCCTGGCGGTGCGGGCAGCGCGGATGGAACCGGCAGCCCGCCGGCGGCCGGGCCGGGTTGGCCGGCGCGCCCGCGATCCCCGGCCAGGCCTCGGTCCTGTCCGTGTCGAGGTCCACTGTGGACGCCTGGAGCAGCGCCCACGGGTAGGGGTGGCGCGGCCGGCGCAGCAGGCTCGCGGTGCGGTCCACGGTGACCACCTGCCCGCAGTACATGGCGATCACCCGGGAGCACAGGTCGCTGACCACGCCGAGGTTGTGGCTGATCAGCAGGACGGCCAGGCCGCGTTCCTCGGCCAGCTGGTGCAGCAGGGCGATGATCTGCGCCTGGATGGTCACGTCCAGCGCGGTGGTCGGCTCGTCGGCGATGAGCAGCCGGGGCTCGCACACCAGCGCCATCGCGATCATGATCCGCTGGCACATGCCGCCGGACAGCTCGTGGGTGTAGGCGGTGAGCGTGCGGCGCGGGTTGGGCAGGCCGACCCTGGCCAGCAGGTCGCAGGCGCGCTCGGTGGCCTGCGCGGTCGGCACGTTCTCGTGCGCGCGCACCACGTCGAGGATCTGCTTGCCGACCGGGCGCGCCGGGTGCAGCGCGGCCCTCGGCTCCTGGAAGATCATGCTGAGCTCGTTGCCGCGCAACCGGCGCAGCGCGTCGGCCTCGGCGGTGAGCAGGTCGGTGCCGCCGAAGGTGACCGTGCCGCTGGCCCGTGCGGTGGGTGGCAGCAGGCCCATCACGGTCAGCCCGGTCAGCGTCTTGCCGGAGCCGGACTCGCCGACCAGGCCGACGACCTCGCCCTCGGCCAGGGTGAAGGACACCTCGGAGAGCAGTCGCGTGCCGCCGATGGTCAGCCCGAGCTGGTCGACCTCGAGCAGGTGATCACCCATGACAGGTCCTCTCGCTGACCGCCGCGGCATCTATATGCACTGATGGTGCAAATAGTAAGTCGCATCACATCCGTGTCAATAGTTGTCCCGGATTAAGATGCACACGCAGTGCAAATAGTAAGTCCGGTCACCCCTGTGTCAAGGAGGACCCGTGGGCACGGAACTGTCGATCGGCCGGCTGTTCGGACATTTCGCCCGCACTCGCCCGCACGACCTCGCGCTGGTCGACGCGGCCGGCACGGACCCGATGACCTGGTCGGAGCTGGACCTGGCGACCAACCGGCTGGCCAGGGCGTACGCCGCGGCCGGGGTCGGCCAGGACACCACGGTCGCGATCGGGCTGCCCAACTCGGTGGCGTTGTTCCGCACCTGCGTGGCGGTGTGGAAGCTCGGCGCGACAGCGCTGCCGCTCTCGCCCAAGCTGCCGGCGCCCGAGCGCGCCCGGGTCCTCGCCCTGGCCGGCCCGGCACTGGTCGTCGACCGCGAACCGGAGGCGGGGGACCGGGACGCGAGCGAGTTACCGGAGCGGGTGCCGACCCACTGGAAGGCGCTGACCTCCGGCGGCAGCACCGGCGCGCCGAAGCTGATCGTGAGCCACGACCCGCCATGGTACGACCCGGCCAACCCGGTGGTGGAGTACCTGCACGCGGACGGCGTGCAGCTCGTGGTCGGGCCGCTTTACCACAACGCGGCGTTCATCTACGCCATGCGCGGACTGTTCTGCGGCAACCGGTTGGTGGTCATGCGCCGGTTCGACGCGGCCGGCGTGCTCGACCTGGTCGAGCGCCACCGGGTCACCTGGATGCAGCTGGTGCCGACGATGATGAACCGGATCTGGCGGCTGCCGGCCGAGGTGCGCGCGCGGGCCGACCTGTCCTCGCTGCGCACCCTGCTGCACGTCGGCGGCCCGTGCGCGCCGTGGCTGAAGGAGGCGTGGCTCGACTGGCTCGGGCCCGACCGGGTGGTCGAGGTCTACGCCGGCACCGAGAGCCAGGGCGTCACCATGATCACCGGCCGGGAGTGGCTCGCGCACCGGGGCTCGGTCGGCCGGCCGATCCGCGGCTCCCGGTTCCAGGTGCAGGACGAGCACGGGGCGATCGTGCCGCCGGGTACGGTCGGCGAGGTGTTCCTGATGCCGGCCGGCGGCCCCGGCTCCACCTACCACTACGTCGGCGCGCGGCCGCGAAGCCGGGACGGCTGGGAGTCCCTCGGCGACCTCGGCCACTACGACGATGACGGCTACCTCTACCTGGACGACCGGTCGACCGACTGCATCGTCACCGGGGGCGCGAACGTGTACCCGGCCGAGGTCGAGGGCGCGCTCGACGCGTATCCCGGGGTGCGGGCCAGCGCGGTGATCGGCCTGCCGGACGAGGACCTCGGGCACCGGGTGGTGGCGATCGTCGAGGTGGAGGACGGGGTGCTCGCCGAGGCGCTGGACGCCCACCTGGCCACGCTGATCGCGCCGTACAAGCGGCCGAGGGCCTACGAGCTGACCAACCACCCGCTGCGCGACGAGGCCGGCAAGGTCCGCCGCTCGGCGTTACGCGCGCGGCGGCTGCCGGGAACGCTCCCGTGACCGCTGTGCTGCGACCGGACCTGGCCGCCTGGCGGGCCCACCGGTCCGGATCGTCCACAGTGGACGAGTTGGTGGCCGCGCTGGCCGTGCGCAGGCTCGGGCCCGACCTGTTCGCCGGCACCAGCACCGCGCTGCCGGCCGGGCGGGTGTTCGGCGGCCAGACACTGGCCCAGTGCGTGGTGGCGGCGGCGCTGACGGTGGCGCCGCCGGCCGTGCCGCACTCGCTGCACGGCTACTTCGTCCGTCCGGGGAGCCCGTCGCGGGAGTCCCGGTTCACCGTCAGCACGATCCGCGACGGCCGGTCGTTCACCACCAGGCGGGTGGAGGCCGCCCAGGACGGCGAGCCGACCTGCGCGGTGATCGCCTCGTTCCACGTGCCA
Organism: Actinophytocola sediminis; assembly: GCF_054779715.1. Classification (NCBI taxonomy): domain Bacteria; kingdom Bacillati; phylum Actinomycetota; class Actinomycetes; order Pseudonocardiales; family Pseudonocardiaceae; genus Actinophytocola; species Actinophytocola sediminis. The sequence continues at coordinate 97,281 of NZ_BAAGXS010000041.1, forward strand.
GAGGACGGCCTGACCCACCAGGACCCGATGCCGCGGCGGCCGGGTCCCGACGGACTCGACGGCCGGACGCCGTTCGACCCCGACGGTCCGCTCGGCGCGGTGGAGCTGCGGCCCTGCCCGCCCACGGACGGCGCGCCGAGGGCGGAGTCGGCGATGTGGCTGCGGGTGACCGCGCCGCTGCCCGACGATCCGTTGCTGCACCAGGCGTTGTTGGTGTACCTGTCGGACTTCGGCATCGTGCGCGGCGCGTTCCGGCTGCACGGCGTCACCCGGCCGCAGGTGCGCACCGCGAGCCTGGACCACAGCATGTGGCTGCACCGGCCGGGGCGGGCCGACGAGTGGGTGCTCTACGACAACCGCAGCCCGTCGAGCGGGAACGGCCGGGCGGTCGGCTTCGGGACCATGTACAACGCGGCGGGCGACCTGCTGGCCACCGCGGGGCAGGAGATGCTGGTGCGGATGGCCGACTGAGCTACCGGTGCCGGACCACGGTCGCGGACGACGGCACGGACAGCGCCTGCCGCAGGGACTCCCGCAGCCCGGCCGTCGGCTCGAGGCCCAGCTCGTCGAGCAACACCCGGCGGCACTGCTCGTACTGGCCCTGCGCCGCGGCCCGGTTGCCGGCGGCCAGGTGTGCGTCGATGAGCGCGCGGTGGGCGCTCTCCCGCAACGGTTCGGCCTGCACGGCGGCCAACCCGGCGGCGACGGCCTCGCCGTAGCGGCCCACCGTGGTCAGCCGGGTGGCCATCGCCTCCAGTGCGTAGAGGCGAAGTTGGTGGTACTGCTCCTTTTCCAACAGCACCCACTCGTTGTCCGACCACTCCGGCAGCAGGTCGGCGGACAGGTCCTCGCGGGTCTGCCTGGTCAGGATGTCGTCGCAGGTGCTGGCGGTGTCCAGCAACTGGTGCGCGTGCGCCATCGCGTCGCGGATGTCCACGGTGATGTAGCTGGCCAGCGCCATCTCGTGGGTCGAGGCGTTGATCAGCTCCGGCTCGTTGCGCAGCGCCCGCCACAGCGATGACCGCAGGTTGGCGTTGGCACGGGTGGCGGTGGCCTCCGGCCACAGCGACCTGGCGACGTAGGTCCTGGTGCGTGGCCGGTCCTGCAACGCGAGAAACGCGAGCAACTGTTGGGCGCTGGCGGACAGTGGTATCCGCCGGTCGCCGATGAGCAGCGCGAATCCCTTGAGCAGCCGCAACGTCACGATCTGCTGAGCATGTGTGCGCATCCGGTTCCCCCAGGGCGCAACGAACTTCCGGAAGTCCTTGCCACAGCGGTATTCGGGTTCTGGCCTCGGATCGTTACGGGGAATTCTCAGAATAGTTCTGTAATTCGGCCAACCAGTCGAGCACGGCCGCCTGGACCGCCACGACCGTGCTCACCGCCAGCGGCGGTGCCTGCTGTCCGCCGATGGAGGACAGGATGCGCACCCGGAGGCGGTCGGGCCGGCCGTCCTCCAGCCAGGCACGCACGATCATGGTGCCGCTTGGTTGTTCCGATGGCTCCACGAACGCAGCATGCACGCCGGCTGTCACCGCGGCGTCGTCGCGCCGTGTCCGCGTCCGTCATCGCGGTAATGCGATGACGGACGCCGTCATCGCGTCCAGTGCGCCGAAGGACGCCTTCATCGCATCGCACGGTGTGGGAACGCGGCGGTGACGCCGTGGCAACGCGGGAGTCGCGGATTCGCTACGCCACGGGTGAAATCCTCCACCTGCGCCGCGGCACCCGCATCCCCGGGACACCGGCGCAGGGAGGATCGCATGGGGGATTTCGGTGTCGTGGCCGACGTTTCGACGATCATCGTCGGCAGGCTGACCCGGGCGATGGTCGGGTTGACGCCGCCCGAGGAGCCGGACCCGATCGCCGTGCTGCACGACCTGTCCGTAGTTGTACCGACCGACCAGGCGAAGCTCACGGTGTTCCTGTATGAGATCGCTGAGGACCCGACATCCCGCAACCGGCCGCCGGTGCGGTCGTTGCCACCGGATCCACCGACCACGCGCAAACCGCCGATGGCCCTGCTGCTGCGGTATCTGGTCACGCCGTGGGGCGGCGACCAGCTCACCCAGCACCAGATGATCGGCCGGGCGCTGCAGTCGTTCTACGACGACGCCGTGCTCGACGGCGATGAGCTGACCGGCAGCCTGGCCGGCGGCATCGACGTGCTGCACGTGACGCTGACCCCGCTCACGCTGGATCAGAAGTCCTGGGTCTGGTACGCGATCCAGCAGCCGTACCGGCTCTCGCTGAACTACGAGATCCGCGTGGTCAACCTGGATTCCGAGGACGTGTCGGCACTTCAGCTGGTACGCAACCGGACCATCGACGGGACTCCGTTGCCATGACACGATTTCTCCCGTTCGAGCGGTCGGTGCTGCACAGCCCGGCCTGGTTCGTGCTGGTCGACGAGTTCGCCAAGCGGCCGAGGACGGCCGGGGTGACGGTCGCCCTCGATCGCTTCGACGAGACCGCGAACGCCTGGCTGCCACAGGACATCGAGCCCGTCCGCACTCCGAGTGCCGCGATCGCCTACCCCGGGCTCGGCAGGCGGGCGCCGGCCGAGGTCCGCTACCGCGCCCGGTTCTCCGTGCCCGGCTACCAACCGCTGTACCCGGCCGACGACGAGCCGTTCGCCGCCGACGTCCTCGGCGTCGAGTTCCTCGCCTACCCCTACGACGACCTCCGCCCGCCAGCCCAACCCGCCGTGCCGAGGCTGGTCCGGCTGCTGCCGGCGGCCGCGTTCGGCTACCCGCCCGGCGTGCGCACCGTGTACGGCCTGGTGCGGGACGCGGCGACCGAGGCACCGGTGGCGAACGCGCTGGTGTCGGTGACCGGCACGGCGAGCCAGGACGTGGTGGCGTGGACCGAACGCACGCTGACCGACCAGCGCGGCGGCTTCCGGCTCTCCCTGCGGTGGTCGGGCGAGCTGGACGGCGCCGACGAGCTGTTCACCCTGCTGGCCACCGAACGCCCCGGCCGGACCGGCTCGCTGGTCATCCGGTTGCCAGCCGACGCCGGTCGCCGGCACATCATCGAGATCGCCCCGCAGTAGCAAGAGAAGTGAGGAGCCAGCCATGCCCGAGTATCTGAGCCCCGGCGTCTACGTCGAGGAGGTCGACGCGGGGCCGCGGCCGATCGCGGGGGTGAGCACCAGCACGGCGGGCATGGTCGGGGTCACCCAGCGCGGCCCGACCACCGGGAAACCGAAGCTGGTCACGAATTTCCTCGAGTTCCAGACGGCGTTCGGCGGTTTCCTGCCAGAGCCGGCGCCCCAGATCCGCGACGCCTGGGCGAACAACCCGACCGAGGGCGGTCGCTGGTGGCTGTTCCCGTTGGCGGTCAAGGGTTTCTTCGACAACGGCGGCCAGCGTCTCTATGTCAAGCGGGTGGTCAGCGGGGACGCGCAGCCGGGATCGGGCACGCTGGTCACCGGACTGGTGAGCCAGATCGTGCGAGACGCGGCGCCCGGCGCCACCACCCTGGAACTCAGCCACCTGGTCGGCTTCACCGGCCGGGACCAGATCACGATCGTCCGCGGCGACGGCCAGGATATCGGCACCGCCACGATCACCGGCTACACCGCGAGCAGCGGCCGGGTGCAGCTCGAAGACCCGCTCGAGGCCGAGGTGAAGGTGTCCCGCGGTGACTTCGTCCAGGTCGTCGCCCGGTCCGAAGTGGACAGCCTGCGGTTCTCCGCGTCGAGCCCAGGTTCCTGGGGCGCGGGTGTCCAGGTGCGGATCCAGCCGTCGGTGAGCGCCACCCTCCCGGTGCTGGCCGATCCGGAGCAGGGCGCGCTGTTCGTCACCCGACTCGCCCAGGACGCGGTGGAGGACAGTACGTCGATCCGGGTCAACGGCGCGGCCGGGCTCGAATCCGGCGAGTACTCGATCCTGATCAACAACCGGAAGTTCGAGGTCACCGCCGGCGAGCCGGACGCGAACCAACAGGTGGAGCTGACCTTCGCGGCGAACACCACACACCCAGCCTGGCAGGCCGGTCTCGGCGTGCGCCGGGTGCGGCTGGCCAACGGGGGCGTGGGCACCACGCTGCGGATCGGCGGCGCGACCCGGCTGTACCTGAACGCGCTCACCCAACTCGACACCGGCGACGCGCTCACCACCCTGCGCGTCCTGGCCATCGACGACGACGTGGTCACCTTCGACGGCAACACGCCGGAGAAAGTCTTCGAGAACGCGCGCCTCGGCCTGGTCGAGGCCACAGTGGACACCCGGTTCGACGACCCGGCGGGCGGCTCGGTGACCGAGACCTTCCGCAACCTGCGGCTGCTCGGCACCGACCAGGGCAGCGTGGTCGCCACCCTGGCCGCCCAGTCACAGCTGGTGCGCGCCACCGCCCTGCCCGGTCTGACCGACGACCCGACGGCCTTCCCGACGCCCGCGGTCGGCAGCTGGCTGACCCTGGCCGACGACGGCGGCGACGCCTTCGATGGCCTGACCGTCGCCGACTTCGTCGGCACGGACGGGGGAAGCGGCCTGCGCACCGGCATCGTGGCGCTGGAGGACATCGACGAGATCTCCGTGGCCGCGGTGCCCGGGGTGTGGTCCGGGACGGTGGAGTCCGCCCTGATCACCCACTGCGAGCTGCTCAAGGACCGGTTCGCCATCCTCGATCCGCAGGACGGGCTGGACCTGGAGGGCATCCAGACCTTCCGCGAGGTCTTCGACACCAAGTACGCCGCGCTCTACTACCCGTGGCTGGTGGTCACCGACCCGTCGACCGGCACGGGCGCGATCGAGGTGCCGCCATCGGGGCACGTCGCCGGCATCTACGCCCGCGTGGACAACGAGCGGGGCGTGCACAAGGCGCCGGCCAACGTGGTCATCCGCGGCATCCGGCTGACCGACGGGATCGCCCAGGACATCACCAAACGCCATCAGGACCTGCTCAACCCCAAGGGCATCAACGCGATCCGGTTCTTCCCCGGGCTCGGCCAGCGGGTGTGGGGCGCGCGCACGCTGTCCTCGGACACCTCGTGGAAGTACATCAACGTCCGCAGGTTGTTCCTGTTCCTCGAGGAGTCCATTGAGGAGGGTACCCAGTGGGTGGTGTTCGAGCCGAACGACGAGGCGTTGTGGGCGCTGGTACGGCAGACCGTCGCGAACTTCCTCACCACCGTGTGGCGTAGCGGCGCGCTCGCCGGTACCACCGCGGACGAGGCGTTCTTCGTCGCCTGTGACCGCTCGACGATGACCGAGGACGACATCGCGAACGGCAGGCTCATCTGCGTGATCGGTGTCGCGCCGGTCTACCCGGCCGAGTTCGTGATCTTCCGAATCCAGCAGAAGACCCGTGAACCGCAGCTCGTGTGAGCTGACCCGACGTGATTGAGAGGCAATCCCGATGCCACCTGTGACCAGGGACGATCCGTATGCCGCCTATAACTTCCTGGTCATCGTGACCAACGTCAGCGACGACGGGGTCGCGGTGAGCGGGTCGTTCACCGAGGCCAGTGGGCTGGACGTGGAGATCCCGGTGATCGAGTACCGCACCGGCAGCGAGGACATCACCGTCCGCAAGCTCACCGGGCTGAAGAAGGCCCCGAGCGCGCTGACCTTCAAACGTGGCGTCACCGGCCATGTCGGCTTCTGGAACTGGGTGGTGGAGGCGCTCAACGGCAAGGTGCGGCGCACGTCCGGCTCGATCGTGATGCTGGACGAGAACCGCCAGGAGGCGATGCGCTGGAACTTCGACCGGGCCTGGCCGACCAAGTACACCGGCCCGTCGTTCAACGCGACCAAGAACGAGATCGCCATGGAGACGCTCGTACTGGCGGTCGAGAGCTTCCTGATCGACGCGTGAGCCGACCGAGATGACCAGTGCCGCACTCCCCGGCGTGTCCCTGACCGTCGTGCCCGACGGCTCCGCCCAGGAGCCGTTGCGTACCGACGTCGCCGCCTTCCTCGGCCGCACCCGCCGCGGCCCGGTGGACCTGCCGGTCCGGGTGGAGAGCTGGAACGACGTCCTCGGCGCGTTCGGGCAGCCGGATGGCTCCTGCGCCACGCCGCAGGCGTTGCGCGGCTTCTTCGAGAACGGTGGCCGCACGGCGTGGGTGCTGCGGGTCAGCGGCCCCGCCCGGACCGCGAGTGCACTGTGGACGGTCGATCAGGGTGGCTTTCCCCACCAGCGCTATCAGGTGCTCGCGAGCAGTCCCGGCACCTGGGCCAACGGGGGGCGGGTCGCGATCCGGTACCGGGCGAGCACGGTCGCCGGACCGCCGACGGTCACCGTGCGCGTGCTGGTCCCCGGCGAGCCGGCGGAGACCTTCGCCGGCGTGGCGCCGACGGAGTTGGTCGACCGGCTGCGGGCGTCCCGGCTGATCCGGCTGGTCGCCGACGGCGAGCCGGTGCCGGTGATCCCCGGCGGCCCGATCTCGCTGGCGTGGGACCTGGTCCTGCGCGATGGCGCCGAGTCGACGCCGGGCCGGGACGACTACGCCGCCGCGGTGCGGGCGCAGGCGGACCTGCCGGAGCCGGCGCTGGTGGCGTTGCCCGACCTCGGTGCGGACCTGCCGGAGCAGGACCACCGGGACCTGGTGCTGGAGCTGCTGGCGGTGGTCGGGTCGGCACTGGACCGGTTGGTGGTGCTCGACGTGCCCGCCGAATTGTCCACAGTGGACGACGTGGTGTCCTGGGTGGACGAGCTGACGGCGGTCGGCGACGAGGCGCTGCTGCGGGCCGCCGCGGTCTTCCACCCACCGTTACGGGCGCCCGACCTGGCCGGCACGGGGCTGCGCACGGTGCCGGCGAGCGGGCACGTGCTCGGCCTGGTCGCCCGGCTCGACGGCGAGCGGGGCGCGCACCACACGCCGGCCAACGCGGTGCTGCTGGACGCGGTCGACCTGGCCGTCGAGTATCCGGAGGCGCAGCTGGTCCGGCTGTTCGACGCGCGGGTCAATCTCGTTCGGTGTCAACGGGGTCGCGGGCTGGTCGGGTGGGGCGGGCGCACGCTGTCCGGCGACCCGCGCGGCCGGTATGTCGCGCACCGCAGGCTGCTGCACCTGTTGGTCCGGGCCATGCGCCGGGTCGCGGAGCCGTTGGTGTTCGACGTGAACTCCCCGGAGCTGCGGCTGACCCTGGTGCGGGCGTTGACCTCGGTGCTGCTGGAGGCGTTCCGGACCGGGGCGCTGGCCGGTGCGCGGCCGGAGCAGGCGTTCCGGGTGGTGTGCGACGACACCAACAACCCGCCAGAGCAGGACCCCGGCCAGGTGGTGTGTGAGATCGAGGTCGCGCCCGCGGTGCCGATGGAGTTCATCCGGCTGCGCCTGGTGCTCGGCCAGGACCGCGGCCTGGAGGTGATCGAGACGTGACCGACCCGCTGCTCAAGTACCGCTTCATGGTCACCCTCGACCCCGGGGACGCCTACCTGCCGGCGGCGCAGGCGCTGTTGCTGCCGTTGGTGGCCGCCGGCGCCTTCCAGGAGGTCACCGGGCTCGGCGGGCAGCTGGAGGTGGTGACCTACGCCGAGGGCGGGCGCAACGACTCGGTCCACCAGCTGCCGCTGCGCCACTCGTGGAACCGGATCACGTTGAAACTCGGCGTGGTGCGCGACCGGGTGCTGTGGTCGTGGTACCAGGCCGGGCTGACCGACTCGCTCGGCGCGCGCCGCGACGGTGCGGTGATCGTGCTCGGCACCGACGGCGTGCCCGCGATGGCCTGGGCGTTCCACGGCGGCCTTGCCGCCAAGTGGAGCGGACCGGACCTGCACGGCGAACAGAACGCGGTCGCCATCGAACAGCTGGAGATCGCGCACGAGGGGTTGACCAATGTCCTGTAGGAGGTGGCGCACGTGCCGAAGAACCTGATCATCCACAACCTCGAGGTCCGGTTCCAGGTGGACGGTGACGACGGCGCGGTGTTCACCCGGCTGTTCAACAAGCACATCCAGGCGTGGTCCCGGTTGTACGAGGACGAGTGCGCGCGGGCCAAGCACACCGAGACCGAACGGCGCCTCGGCGACCAGGAGGGGGCCTGGTGAGCGGAGCTTGCGGAGCGAACGATTCAACACAGGGCGACCGCGAGCGGCGCCACCGAGCCTGTGAGGGGGCGTCGTGAGTATTTCACCTGTGTCGTTCGCCAGTCAGGGAGCGTTGGCTCGGTTGGAGATCATCCGGCCGGTGATCGCCGACGAGCGGCAGCGCCGGATCCCGTTGCGCTTCAACCCGACCGACTACAAGCTGAGCAAGAGCAACACCTTCGCCGAGATCACCATCCCCGGGCTGGAGACGCCGCCGCTGCAGTACGTGCGCGGCGGCAGCGAGACGTTGAGCGTGCAGGCCCTGGTGGACACGTCCGACACGTTGGAGAACGTCCGGACAACCTACGTCGACGGCGTGCGCGGCCTGATGCGGCCCGACAGCAGGGAACACGCGCCGCCGGTGGTCCGGTTCGTCTGGGACGAGGCGGTGTTCACCGGTGTGCTGGAGAAGCTGGACGTGAACTACGTGCTGTTCCGGCCAGACGGGGTGCCGCTGCGCGCGCAGCTGGACGTGACGCTCAAGGAGTTCCGCCCGGCGGCCCAACAGGTCCTGGACACCCCGCGCTCGTCGCCGACGGTGGAGAAGAGCTACGTGGTGCGCCGGGGCGACACGCTCAGCAGCATCTCGGCCGCGGTCTACCGGCGGCCGGACGCGTGGCGGGAACTGGCGCGGGCCAACGGGATCACCGATCCGCGCGACCTGACACCGGGACGGGTGCTCACCGTGCCCCGGTTGCCGTGAGGGGGCGCTTCGGATGACCGTGCCGACCACCGTGCCGACCAGTGTGGCGCCGGAGATCGCCGACCCGGACCGCTACGCGCCCGAGTTCGAGGTGCTCATAGAGGGCGTCGAGGCCGATCCGACGACCAAGAACGACATCATCGACATCAAGGTGCACCGGGACATCGACGAGATGTCCGGGTTCGACCTGGAGCTGAACAACTGGGACGACGTCAACCTGAAGTTCAAACACAGTGACTCGCGGGAGTTCCGGCTCGGCTCCCGGGTCTCGGTCCGGCTCGGCTACGCCGACAAGCTGCTGACCGTGGCCACCGGCACGGTCAGCACGCTCGCCCCCAAGTTCTCCGACGGCGCCTCGCCGACGGTGTCCATCAGCGGCGTGGACGGGATGGTGCGGCTCAAGGAGAGCAAGCCCGACCAGAGCGTGGAGAAGGTCTACCGCAACCTGGCGGACTGGCAGATCGCGGAGAAGGTCGCGCAGCGCAACAAGCTGCGGATCGTGACCACCCAGGAAGGTCCGGTGCACGACCGGGTGGTGCAGAAGAACCAGTCCGACGCGCAGTTCCTGATGGAGCGGGCGAAACGGCTGGACTTCGACTGCTTCCTGTTGCCGGACCCGGAAACCGGCGAGGAGACGCTCTACTTCATCAAGCCGACCGACGGCCGGGACGGTCGCCCGATCCGCCTGTTCCGGCTGGCCTACCAACCCGGCCTGACCACCGGGCCGACCGCGCTGCCCGAGGGCCTGGTGCCCAACCTGCTCGACTTCACGCCGACCATGACGGTGTCCCAACAGGTCAGCAAGCTCACCGTGCGCGGCTGGGATCCCCGGACGAAACAGGCGATCGCGTTCACCGCGACCGCGGAGAACCTGCCGGCCGGCCAGGCGGCGGCGGGCGGGGAGAGCGGACCGGAGGTCGCCGAGAGCGTGCTCGGTGGCCGCCAGGAGGTGCTGGTCGACGCCCCGGTCACCAGCGACCAGGAGGCGCGTGAACTCGCGATCAGCCTGCTGCGCGAGCGTTCCTACGAGTTCATCACCGCCACCGGCAGGGTGGCCGGCCTGCCGGAGCTGCGGCCGGGCGACAACCTGGAGATCTTCGGCCTCGGCCAACGGTTCTCCGGCACGTACTTCGTCAAGCGGGTCGAGCACACCCTTGGCACGAGCGGATTCTTCACCCAGTTCACCGGACGCCGGATCCACCAGGGGGAGGCACAGTGACCAGGACCATGCCCCGGTCCCGCAGCACCGATCGCCGCTACTACGGCGTCGCGGAGGCGATCGTGGTGGAGCACGACGGGAACGACGAGGGTCAGGTCAAGCTGAAGTTCGAGTGGTTCGACGGCGGCGCGACGGTCACCGACTGGTGCCGGGTCAGCCAGCTGTACGCGGGTGGCGGCTACGGCTCGGTGTTCGTGCCGGAGATCGGCGACGAGGTGCTGGTCGCGTTCGTACACGGGGACATGCGGTTCCCGATCGTCCTCGGTGGACTGTACAACGGCGTGGACAAGCCGCCGACCGCGCGCACCGACGGCCGGGACCAGAAGATCATCCGCACCAGGGCGGGGCACGAGGTGCTGTTCGACGACGCGGCCAAGGAGATCCGGATCACCACCGCCGACGGCGGCGACGTGACCGTGACCGCCACCGGCGAGATCAGGCTCAAGGCGCAGAAGGTGATCGTCGAGGCGGACACCATCGACCTCGGCGGGGGAGCCACCCAGCGAGCGGTGCTCGGCGACCTGCTGAAGACCGCGTTCGACACGCACGTGCACACGGCCACCGGCCCGAGCGCGCCGACCACCCCGCCGACGGTGCCGCTGCCAGGGAACGTCCTGTCGCCGAAGGTGACGGTCGAATGAGTCAGCCAACACAGGGCGAGCCGTTCCTCGGTACCGGGTGGCGGTTCCCGATCCTGCCCGACGAGGCGGGCAGGCTGGCCTACGCCGTCGGTGAGCAGAGCATCGAGCACTGCCTGCGGGCGCTGCTGCTCACCGGCACCGGTGAACGGGTGATGCGGCCCGATCTCGGCACCCGCGCACCGGAGTCGGTGTTCGCGCCGGGCAGTGTGCAGAACCTGCGGGACCTGGAGCGCTCGATCGCCGAGGCCGTACGCACCTTCGAGCCGAGGGTGGAGCTGGACGAGGTGCGCGCGGAGGCCGACCCGGCCGACGAGTCCCGGGTCACGGTGTCGGTCGAGTACCGGATCCGGCGCACCAACACCAAGGCCAACCTGGTGTTCCCGTTCTACCTCGGCATCACCGGGAGCACGCCATGACCCTGCCGGCACCGAGGCTGGACGACCTCACCTGGGCCGAGATGATGGCCGCGATCCGCCGCCGGATCCCGGCGGAGTCCGACGGCGCCTGGACGCTGCACGCGCCGGTCGACCCCGGGGTCACCCTGCTCGAGCTGTTCGCGTATCTGTTGGAGCAGCGGCTGTACTGGCTCGACCAGGTGCCGGACGCGCTCGTGGTCGCCATCCTCAGCCTGCTTGGGATCGAGCCACCCCGCCCGGCGGTCCCGGCGGCCACCGTGCTCGCGCTGTCGGTCGGCCAGCAGGAGGCCGTCCCGGTCGTCCCGGCGGGCACGGTCCTGGCTCGGGATCCGTTCGCGCGCATCAGGTTCACCACCGACGAGGACGTCGCGGTGTTCCCGCTGGCGGGCGAGGTGACGGTGTGGACCGATCGCGACCGCACCGCCGATCTGCGTACTCGGCGCGGGATTCCGTTGCTCACTGGCGATGGCGCCGCCGCCGCCCGGTTCGCCCTGCCGCTGACCGGCGAGCATCCCGCACCCGGCTGCCTGTCACTGCTGTTCGAACTGGACGTGCCGGCTATTGCGCCGTCCTGGTCGCCGCGCGCGGTGTGTGACGTCGACCCGCCGGCCACACTGGACTGGTCGTGGTTCCGGCCGGGCACCGACCGCACCGGGACCTTCGAGTCCGTTGTGGACGGTACGGGCGGGTTGCGCCGCTCCGGAGTGGTCCGGCTGCTGCCGCCGGCGGACTGGACCACCGCGGACCACGGGCTCGTGGTGTCCACCAGGGCCGCGACCTTCGCCGCACCGCCGGTGCTGCTCGCGTTGTCGCCCAACGTCTCCGCCGCGCGCCACCAGGAGCGGCGCACGGTGACCGGGACCGAGCTGTCCGACCAGCTCTACGCCTGGCTCAAGCTGCCTGGCCAGCGGCTCGTGCTGCCCGACGCCGCCGACCGCCTGCTCGACGCGGCCCTGGAACTCGACTGTGACGAGTGGACACCGGTGGTGGACTTCACCTTCGGCGGCGCCCGCGACCAGATCTACCTGCTCGACCGGCGGCAGGGCGCGCTGGTGTTCGGCGACGGGCTGACCGGGCGCATCCCGGTGAGCGCGCCGACCGACGTGACGGTCGACTACACCATCGGCGGCGGGCAGGACGGCAACGGCGGGCTGACCGGGAACTGGCTGCCCGTCGACGACGCGATGCACGCCCTCGGCGTGTCGGCGGCCAACTTGGTCCAGGCGGCCGAGGGCGCCGAGCCGGAGACCGTGGCCCAGGCACGGGATCGCGCGGCGGGCTCGCTCGGCGAGGTGACCCGCGCGGTCACCGAGGAGGACTACGTCACGCTGGCCGTCACCACCCCCGGCGTGGCCGTCGGCCGGGCCTACGCCTCGGTCGGCGAGCACCCGGGGTTCCCGTGCGCGCGGGTGCCCGGCGCGGTGACCGTCCACATCGTCCCGTCGGTGACCCGTGACGTCGACCGGCCGGACTTCGTCCAGGCGCCGCGACCGGACCCCGGCATGGTGTGCGAGGTCGCCGACCGGCTGGAGTGCGCCCGGCTGCTCACCGCCGAGGTGTTCGTGCGCCCGCCCGCCTACCGCGCGGTCCGGCTCCGGGTCGACCTCGCCGGCGACCCGGCCGACCGCGCCCGGGTGTCCACAGTGGTCGGCGCGGCACTGCGCGGCTACCTCGACCCACTTGTCGGCGGCGACGAGGGGACCGGCTGGCCGTTCGGCGCACCACTGCGCCCGTCGGCCCTGCTGCGCGCGGCCCAACTGGCACTGGGCGACCTGGCGGCCGTCGCCGCGGTGGCCATCGCCCTGGACGGCACCGCCCCCGCCGAAACCTGTGGGGACGTGCCACTGGGCACCGGCGAACTGCCCAACCCGCACGAGGTCCTGACCAGGATCGTGCCCGCGGTCGACCCAGGGGAGGGCCTGACATGACTGCCGAGAACCTCTGGTGGGAAAGGGATTCCGAGGCGGCGGCGAGAATCGTTGCCGGCACTGGTCAACCCGAACTCGTGGACGCCACCAGGGAGGCGGTGCGTACCGAGATCCGGGACCGCATCCCCGGCTATACCCCGGACTGGACCAACCCCGACCGCCAGGACGCGGGTGTGGCGTTGGTGCGGCTGTTCGGCACCCAGACCGAACCGGTGCTCGACCGGGTGAACCGGTTGCCGGAGAAGATCCTGGCCGAACACCTGCGCACCGCGGGCGTGCGCCGCCGGCCCGCCGGCGCGGCGGTCACCTTCCTCGAGTTCACCGTGACCCCACCGGACGGCGCGTCGGTACTGGTCCCCGCCGGCTTCCAGGCCGCGGCGTCCAGCCCCGCCGGGCAGATCATCTTCGAGACCGAACAGGACCTGTACGCCACCCCCGCCACCATCGGCGCGCTCGCGGTGCAGCGCGTCGACTCGCTGGCGTCGATCCCGCTCGGCCCGGCCGGGCCCGGCCGCCCGTTCCCGCCGTTCGGCGATGACCCGGCGCCCGGCAACTCGTTGTGGATCGGCCTCACCGGCACGGCGAGCCCCTTTCCCTCGGTGTCCCTGGGTTTCGTCGTCGACGCGGTGCCGCCGGCGCCGGCGGCCGCGGGCGGGGTGGCGCCGCTGCCACTGCCACCGGCACCCTTGCTGCGCTGGGATGTGTTGGACGGCGGCCGGTTCGTGCCGGCCGAGGTGATCCGGGACGAGACCGACGGGTTGCGCGCCAGCGGAACCGTTCGGCTGCGCGTGCCCAGCACCTGGGCGCCGGGCAACCCCCCGGCCGCCAGGCCCGGCCCGCCGATGCGCTGGCTGCGGCTGCGCATCGCACACGGCGAGTTCGCCTCGCCGGCACCGACGGTCTCCGGGCTGCGGCTGAACCTGGTGACCGCGACGGCGGCCAGGACGATCACCAACGAGCCACCGCAACCGATCCAGGACCAGACGGCCACCGCCCGGCGGCGGATGCGGCTGAGCCAGGTGCCGATCCTCGCGGGCACCGTGGTGCTGGAGGTCGACGACGACTCGACGACCGACGTCTTCGGCACCGCGACCGGGACCGCCTCGCGGTGGCGGGAGGTGGCCAGCCTGGCCGGGTTCGACCAGGACGACCGGGTGTTCGTCGTGGACTACGCGACCGGCGAGCTCACCTTCGGCGACGGGGTGACCGGCGCGGCCGTGCCGCCGGGGTTCCGCAACGTCCGTGCGGTGCGCTACCGCGTCGGTGGCGGCATCGCGGGTGCGGTGGCGGCCGGCGCGGTCAACGGCGTCATCACCGCGTTGCCGTTCGTGACCAGGGTCAACAACCCGTTCCCGGCCACCGGCGGCACCGATGCCGAGCCGGACGCGGCCGCGACCAGGCGCGGGGTCGGCGAACTGCGGGCTCGTGGCCGCGCGGTGGCCCCCGCGGACTACGGCCTGCTGGCCACCGCCGCTCCCGGCGTCGCCCGCGCGCACGGGGTGCCCGGCCTGCACCCCGGGTTCGCCGGCAAGCCCATTCCCGGGGTCGTCGGCGTGCTGGTGGTGCCCCCGCCGGACGATCTCGGTGAGCCACCGGCACCGTCCTCGGCCACCTTGCGCGCGGTGGCCGACTATCTCACCCGCGAGGTCGCGCCCGCCGGGGTCACCGTGGTGGCCGCGCCGGCCCAGTACCGGCGGGTCGGGGTGGCGGCGCGGGTCGTGCTCGACCGGGACCAGGACCGGGCCAGCGTGCTGACCAGGGCTGGGGACGCGGTCACCGAGTACCTGGATCCGTTGCGTGGCGGGGAGGACGGCGCCGGCTGGCCGTTCGGCGGCGCGGTGCGGCACACGCCGCTCGTGCGCAGGCTGCTCGCCGTGGACGGGGTACTCGCGGTCTCCGGGCTCGCGCTCACCGTGGACGGGTTACGGCTGCCGCCGTGTACCGACCACGCCATTCCGCCCAACACGCTGGTCTGGCCGGAGCGCCCGCTGCTCATCCCGACCGAGGAAGGGGTGACGTCATGACGTGCGCACCGCGGGCCGCGACCTTCCGACTGCTCGACGACACGGTCGGCTGGGACGTCGTCGAGTCCACGAACCTGGTGGGGTTCACCGATCCCGCCGGGGTCCGGCTCGCCAACAGCGGACCCTCGCCCGACGGGCCGACCAGGAGCGAGCTGCTCCCGTGGTTCCCCGACCGCAGGCTGGCGCCCGGTTGCCAACCCTGCGCGTGGTACCTGCTGGCGGGGAACCGGCTGCTGCGCCGGGACACCTGCGGCGACGGCTGGCGGCCGGTGTGGACACCCGACTGCGACCCCGGCCTGCTGCGCGCACCGACCGCGGTCGCCGCCGGCGGACATCGGGTCGCGGTGGTGGACGGTGGCCGGGTGTTGGTGTGGCGCAACGAGGGTGCGCAACTCGTCGCGGTGATCCGGACCCGCCGCCCCAAGTTGGTCGCGCTCGCCCCGGACGAGCAGGTGCTGGTGGTGCGCGCCGGCAGCACGAGCCTGTGGCGCTACGACGCGGCCGGCCAGCCGTGCGGTGAGCTGCCGACCGGGGTCGCCGGCGAGATCATCGGCATCCGCACCGGTCCTGGGAGGACGGTCTGGCTGCTGACCGAGGACGACGCCGGGTTGCACATCTACCGCGGCCGGCCGTTCCACACGTCCACAGTGGACGAGTTGGCGGCCGGGCTGGCGCCGAGCTCGTTGGTCCTGGCCGACGAGGACGGTTTCTGCCTGCGGGAGACCGGCCAGGAGGGCACCGAGGTGACCTCCTGCCACACCTGGCTCGGCGACCCACGCGCCGAGCCGCCCGCCGTGCCGGACCGGTATCTTCCCGAAGGTGAGTTCGTCACCGACCTGATCGCCAGTGGCATCTCCCGCTGCCGCTGGCATCGGGTGCGGGTGAGCGCGGAGGTACCGGTCGGCACGGCGGTGTCGGTGGCGATCGTGGTCTCCGAGGACGGCCGCTACCAGGAAAGCGACTGGCAGCACGCACCACCGGGCGTCACCGACTTCCTCGTCGACCAGCCACCGGGGCAGTACCTCACCGTCCGGGTGCGACTGACCGGCGACACCTCGGAAACGCCGGTACTGCACCGCATCCGGCTGGACTTCCCGAGGGAGACCAGCGCGGACCTGCTGCCGGCCGCGTTCCGGCACGACCCGGCCGCCGATGACTTCACCGAACGGTTCCTGTCGCTGTTCGACGCCACCCTGGCCGAGATCGACCGGGCCATCGACCGTCACCCGGCACTGCTTGACCCACAAGGGGTTCCCGACCGCGCGCTGCCCTGGCTCGCCGGACTGCTCGGGCTGTCGTTCGAGACGGGCTGGGACGCGGCGACCCGCAGGAGACTGCTCGCCGCCGCGCCCTGGCTGTACCGCCGCCGAGGCACCAGACGCGAGCTGGCGAAGGCGATCGAGATCGTGTTCGGCGTCAAGCCGGTACTGGACGAGCTCGCCGACGAACGCCGGTGGGCCCAGGTCCGGGCGGCGGACAGCCGGGCGGACGCGCCGGGGCTCGGCTCGGTCCGGCTGTTCAGCCGGACCTCGACCCGGTTCCGCCTCGGCGGTTCGGCGCTCGGCTCCACGCCGCTGCGCGCCTTCGGTGACCCGGACACCGATCCGCTCACCGTGCACGCCCACCGGTTCCGGGTGCGGCTGCCGGCCGGGTCGGCGGACGAGGAGGCGGTGCGGCGGCTGGTGACGCGGCAGGCGCCGGCGCACACCGTGGCGTCGGTGCGCACCGGCGGCGCGGGGTTCGTGGTCGGCACCCGCTCCACGGTCGGGGTGGACACCGCGTTCGTCCCGCTGCCGCCACCCGTGCTCGGCGGGGCACACCCGTTACGGCTCAACCACGACGGAGTACTGAGACCGGGACCGAGAGGAACTCGCCGTGGCCTGCACGTCGGCGTGGTCTCCGCTGTCGGGATCCATACCCAAGTGTCTTGAAAGGACAGAGGCATGACCGAGGCATCGACAACGGATGACACGGCGACGAGTACGGAGTTCGACGTGCCGCCGCTGCGGCGGCTGCGCTACTTCCACGGCCAGATGCTCACCGCGAGGGACTTCCAGCGCGAGCAGGCCTACTTCCGGGAGAAGCTGAAGCTGCGCATGCGGTGCCTGCTCGGCTACGGCGTCGTCTGTGGACTGCTCGTCGAGCCGGTGGCGCCGGACGGGCACGACAAGCCGGCACCCGAGCCGGCCGATGAGTCCACCGAGGACCGAACGGACCCGGCGCACCACAAGGCGAAGGTCCGGCTCACCCCGGGGCTCGGGGTGGACTGCGACGGCAACGAGGTGGTCGTCCGCGACGGCTGCGTGATCGACCTGTGGCGGGCGCTGCCCGAGGACGAACGCGACACGCACACCGTCTGGGTCGGCGTCGAGTACTGCGAACGCCCGGTCGAGCCGACCAGGACCGTCTACAACAGCGCCTGCGCGGACACCTCCGACTGCGAGTACGGCTGGACCGACGAGAGCTACGTCATCCGGGTGACCAAACACAAGCCGCCGACCGACGACCGGTGCGACACCTGTTGCGGCCGGTGTACGCACAAGGTGCTGTGGCTGGCCAAGATCGACGGCCTGCGCTGGTCGGATCCGGTGCGCCAGGATCAGATCCGGCTGAACGTCCGGCGCCCGTTCGGCCGGTTCGTGCCCACGGTGATCACCGGCATCAACTGGAGGCACGGGCACACCTACACCGTCGACGAGGCCAAGGAACTGCTCGGCACGCAGAAGGACACCGGCGGCCTGGTGGTCCGGTTCTCCGACGACATCCGGGTGGACACGCTCGATCCGGGGGTGGTGGACATCCAGGTGATCGAGGGCGGCGCCGGGCGCAACGCCGACACCTGGTACATGGGCGGGAAGTTCGAGGAGCCGGCCCGCCCCGGGACCGACGAGTACACCAGCCAGTTCCGCTACCGCCAGACGACCAGGGAGACCCTGCAGGACGGTGACCGGGTGCTGGTCACCGTCCGCGCCGCGTTCATCCTCGACCGCTGCTGTCGGCCGGTCCACGGCACCAACGTCGGCGGCAAGGTGCCCTACTTCGACGACAAGCGGACCGAGACCGAGACCGAGAACCGGGGCGGCTGCGCGGTTCCGCCATCGGGCGTCGGACCGTGGACCTCGGGCTCCGGCTCGGGCGGCGACGTGTTCGAGAGCTGGTTCTACATCACCGAGGAGCGCCGATGACCGGCACGGACTGTGGGTGTGGCTGCGGCGGCTCGTCGGCCGGGACCGCGACGTTCCTGCGGCCGAGGTTCTTCGAGGGCCAACTGCTCACCGAGGACGATCTCAGCCTGCTGGTCGACTATGTGACCGGCAAACACCGGCTGCACAACAGGATGGTGTTCGGCCAAGGAGTCGTCTGCGGCCTCGAGGTCGACTGCGACCCGTGCGGCGGCGGGACGGTCGCGGTCCGGCCGGGCCACGCCCTCGACTGCCACGGCAACGACATCGTGTTGTCCTGTAAGGAGAAGGTCGACGTCGGGGCACTGGTACGCGAGCTGCGGGTCAGCTCGCTCGGGGTCGACTGCGGTGACGACTGCGACGAGGACGGCGATCGAGCGTACGGGTTGTACGTCCGCTACGAGGAGCAGCCGGTCGACCCGGTCGCCCCGTACGCCACCGAGGAGCCCTGCCCCACGCCCGGCTGCGTGCCGTCGCGGATCCGGGAAGGGGTGCGGTTCCTGGTCAAGTGCGCGCCGATCGACGACCACCGTTACAACCCGGGCACCCGCCTGCTGGCCGGCGTCGGTGACGCGAACCGGTTCCAGGCGATCCGCCTTCGCGCGCGGCGGCTGGGTTTCTACCGTGACCCGCTGTTCGTCGCGCTGGCCAACGCGACGCGGCCGATCGAGTTCGGCGGCGCGGACGCGGTCCGGTTCACCCAGAGCCTCGCCGCGTTGCGCCAGAGCGGCGACGGCACGCCCGCCCCGCCGGTGGCCGCCACCCTGACCGAACACGTGCGCGCGCTGGCCAGTGCCATCGCCCGCTACGACACCTACGACCAGCAGGGCCAGGAACAGCTCCGGGCCACCTACCCCGATCTCGGCGAGGTCGGCGAGGCCCGGCGGGTGCTCGGCGCGGTCTGCGACCGGTTGGCCGCGGCCGATCCGGAACAGGTGTGGCCGAACGAGCCGGACGGGTCGGAGCCGGTGCGTCGCGCGCTTGGCGTTGCGGTGATCGCCGAGGCCAAGGCGCGGGTCGTGCCCGACCAGCCCGCGGCCGACGCGCCGCTGGAACTGCGGCTGCTCGCCCAGGGCACCCCGCTGACCGACGCGTTGCAGGTCCGCTTCCGCGTCGACCTGGCCGAGCTGCGGCAGTGGCTGCTCGGCCGCCTGGAGCGCACTCCCGGCGTCACGGACTGCTCGTTGCGCGGCCAGGTGCGCGCGATCGACGTGCCACCACCGCTGCCGGTCCCCGAACCGGACAGCGGCCGACGGCTGACGGCCGCCGAGCTGTCCCATCTGGCGGAGGCCCTGCGGGACCTGACCGTCGCCCTCGACCGGTTCGTCGCCGACACCGCGTGCTCGACGCTCAACCCGCCGTGCACCGACTGCACCGACGCCGACGTGCTGCTGGCGCGCCTCGAGCTGGACGGCTGCGACGTGCTGCGGGTGTGTTCGGCCACCAGGGAGCAGGTGCTGCCGGGCGGCGCGGCCTACGGGGAGTGGCTGCCCAAGCTCTACCGGCTGCGGGAGCTGGCCGAACGCGTGTGCTGCCAACCCAGGGGGTACTGGCCGCCCGCGCCGCCGTCGGAGGGCCCGGTGCCCCGGCCGTACCCGGCCGCGCTGCTGGGCGACTGGCCGAAGACCGGTGACCTGGAAAGGATGTTGAGCCTGCTGTTGACCCCGGCGCCGGGGGAGACTCCGCCGAAGGCGTTGCACGAGCAGGTCTACACCGTGCCGAGCGACGTGACCGACTCCCTGCGGGAGGTCAACGTGCTCCGCGACCAGGTCAGCGACCTTACCGCGACCGTGACGGCCCTGCGCGCGGCGCTGACGGAAGCCGCCGACCAGGTCAGCCGGGTGCGCGAGGAACTGCCGGACCGGCTCGGGTCGCGCCTGGCGGAGTTGGAGAGCACTCCCGAGGACGAGGCCGAGCCGGCCAAGCCACCGGCCCGCCGCCCCCGTTCCTCGCCAAGGCAACAGAAGCCCAAGTCAGGTGAATCGTCATGACGGCCGTTGTGTCAGCCTCGAGGCCATATCAGCTCAAGAGTTTCGCAGCCGGTCCCAAGGGGAACGTGGCGCAACCCAGCCACAAGTACGTGGACAAACCGGATCCATTGTCTCCCAAAGTGACCACAACTTTGAATCTCGGGGAGGCGGGTCGCTCATGACCGCGCCGATGCGGCCCACGTTCCAGGAGGGGCAGGTGCTCGCCGCGGCCGACCTGGCGGCGACCGTGGCGCACGCGCGCGGCGTGGCCGCCCGGCACGCGCGGTACCTGCACGACTGGGGCATCGCCGAGGGGCTCGGGCTGGTCACCGAGAACCGGACCGATCCGCTGACCAACGCCCGTGTCGTCGAGGTGCGGGTCTCGGCCGGGCTGGCGATCGACGGCACCGGCCGGGAGCTGGTCGTGCCGGCGCCGGTGGTGTTGTCCGAGAGCGAGTTCGAGGCGGTGAACGGCGCCGACCTGCCGACGGTCGATCCCTACCCGGTGTTCCTCGCCTCGGCCGACCGCGCGGCGCCGGTGACCGGGCTGGCGTCCTGCGGTAACTCGACCGGGCCGGCGCGGGTGGCCGAGTCCTACCAGATCCTCTTCGGCCGCCGCGGCGACGAGCTGCTGGTCGCCGACCAGCAACCGCCCGGGGTGGGCACCCCGCCCGCCGACCCGCCGGTCCGGTGGCTGGTGCTGCTCGGCTTCGTGCAGTGGTCCGACGGGCACTTCACCGGGGTCGCCCCCCGTGCCCGGGGGGTCGGCCCGCGGTACGCGGGTGTCCGCGCGGACATCGTCGCCGCCCGCTCCGACACCCTCGAGCTGCGTTCGCTGACCGAGGTCCAGGAGGGCAAGCCGGCGCTCGTACTGTCCGGAGAGGACCCACCGCGGCTGATTTTCGGGCTGTATCAGGGGACCGGCACGGTCAGTCCACTGATGACGGTGGCGGCCAACGGGAACCTGACGATCGCGGGCAGTTTCTCCGGCCGGATCTCGGCGGGCAGCGTGCTCGCCGCGTCCGGCACGGCGACCGACGGGATGGTGCTGCCGCTGCCGGCGGGCGTCGCGCCGGAGGAGGTCGCCGACGGCCGGGTCGCGCTGCACGTGCACCTCACCCCGCGGATCCCGCCGTCGGCGACCGGCTCGGAGCTGCACGTGCCCGTGGAGGCCACTGTGGACGAACAACGGCGGGTCCGGTGCCGGCTACGGGTCTACGACCCGATCATTCAACCGCCCTCGGTGGTGGACCGACCAGGGGCGGTCGACTTCCTGGTCCTGGCAACGGTCGGCGGTGGTTGAGGATGTCCTTGTTCGTGGTGTACCTGCCAGACACCGGGCATGTCGCGGGCGCGGTGTCCGCGACCGGCGCCGTGGTGCCGGTCGAGCCCACCGCGCTGGTCGGTGACGCGTTGCCGCTGCGGGTCCCCGCCGGCGACGGCGAGACCGCGACGCTGCCGTTGCCCAGCAGGGAACTGCTCGTCCTGCTGGCCGACGACGAGCCGGCGGTGTTCACCGATCCGTTGGCGTTCGGGGTCGAACAGGTGCCCGACGCGCCGCCGAAGTCCGCGCTGGTGCGGTTGGCGGCGTGGTCGGACGAGCTGCGCTTCGACGCCGCCGGTCTCGTGGTCCGGGTGCCGGTCGCCAACACCACCCGGACCACCCCGGTGTTCGCGCTGGTCTCCGGTGGGCAGGACGTGCACGTGCTCGCCGGGGAGATCGCGATCGGTGAGGACCAGGTGACCCTCCCGCTGACCGTGGCCGCCGGCAGCACCCACGGCGTGCTGGTGCTGGCCACCGGCTGGGCCGGGCGGCTGGCGACGGTGACCGCGCCGTGACCGCGCCCACCGCGGGCGGCATCACCGTGCGCCGCTGTGTGGTGCGGGTGATCCGGCGCGGTGGCTGGAGTTGGGGACCCGATCCGCGGGACCTGGTGCGCCAGGCGGTGAACGCGCTGCCCGACCTGTTGGCCGACCGGTTCGCCGACCAGCTGGCCGGCGACGGCCCGGACGTGGAGATCACCGAACCGGTACGGCTGACCATCCGGCTGGACCGAGGCCGCGGCCAGGGGCGGTCGCCGCTGGCCGCGCTGGTCGTCGAGCCGACCACCGACCAGGACCTGGTCACCCCCGCGGTGAACGGCACGGCGACCCATCAGTCCACAGTGGACATGAAATCGGTCGGCGCCACCGAACCCGGACCCGGCGCACGGCCAAGCACGCCCGCCGTGCTGTTCGCCGAACTGGCCGAACGTGGCGAGCTGGCACCGTTACTGGCCCTGCTGCCAGACGATTCGCTGCTGGCGTACCTGATCGCGGTGTTCGCCGAGCACACCGGCGCGCCGTCCCCGGCCACGGACCTCGGGTCGGCCGCGCTGGTGGCCGAGTACGCCCGCCGGCACCCGGCGACGCCGTTGCCGACCACCGGCGACGAACAGCGCGCGCTGGTGCGCACCCTGCTCGCCCCGGCCGACACCGACGGTTCGCCACCACGGCCGGACACCGCATCGCCCGCCACCACAAGGACATCGGCGCGGCTGCCCGCAGACGTGCCGGTGGGGGAGACGCGGAGCTGTTCGGTGCTGCCGTTCCTGCTCGCCGGCCCGTTGGCCAGGATCGGCTACCTGGACGCGATCGGCCCCGCGCTGGCCGGCGTCGACCAACTGGCACAGGCCCCGCTGTTCGCCGCCGCCCTGGCCTACCAGGTGCTGGCCGCGCCGGAACGGGGCTGGCGCCGAACCGGCCAGGCCGCCGAGGCCGCGGCCACCTTCGCCGGCCTGGCCGAGGTGCCCGATCTCGGCGACTTCGCGCAGCGCGTGCGGCCCGCGCTGCCGGTACTGGACGCCGTGCGCGCGCTGTCCCTGTGCCGAGGCCACGATCCGGCCGACCCGCTGCTGGTGACCGGAGTGGACGGTGGGCTGCTGCTGGTCGACGCGCTCGGCCTGTTCCCGATCGCCTTGGCGCCCGACGTCGCCGGCCTGCTGCCGCACTGGGTGGCCTGCGGTCGACCGGACGTCGTGGTGTGTGCCAGCCCGCTGCCGCCGTCCTGCCTGCGTGACCTGGCCGCCGAGGGCGTCGCGCTGGTCACCGACGTCCGCCCGCTGCGCGGCGACCCACTGGTCCGCGTCCCCCGCCCGACTCCACTGTGGACAGCCGGCCGCCCGGACCCCCGGCTGGCCGCCGACCTGCCGGCGCACGCCGCACGCCTGGCCGAGGTGGTGGCCGCGCTGCTGACCACCCGCCGCGCCGTGCCCCGCGCCGGGGACGGCGCCCTGGACCGCAGCGCCGCGCTCGCCGCGGCGCTGAGCCTCGGGCTGATCTCGTGGACACTGTGGCGGGAACGGGAAACCCCGACCCCGGTACTGGCCATGACCAGGTTCGCCGACCTGGAGGCCACCGTGCGGTTCACCCCGGACGCGGTGCGGGTGCGCGTCCCGCTCGGCAGACGGCACGCGGACCTGCTGCGCTGCGGTGCGTTGACCGATGTCCAGGACGTGGTCTGGCTTGGCGGCCGCACGCTGACCTTCTCCGGTGGCTGACATGAGCCTCGCGGTCGAACACCTGCGCCTGCGGCTGGCCGAGCTGCACCACGCGCTGCGGGTGGCCGTCGATCGGCAGGCGCGGGCGGCCGCCCAGCTCACCCGCCCGGACCTCACCCCGTTCTGCGTCACCGACGAGCAGGTGTCCTCGATGCTGGACCGGGTGGACGCGTTCACCGAGGCGATGACCGAGCCACCCGAGCCGCCCCGGCCCGACCAGGAGTCCGAGCAACACCTGCGGCGGCTGGCCGCGGCCCGCGGCGCCACGCTGCCATTGGACACGCTGGCCACCAGGTTCGGCCTGACCCGACCGGAGCAGGACGCCCTGTTGCTGGTCGCCGCGCCCGAGCTGGACGCCGCCTACGAGCGCATCTACGCCTACATCGTGGACAACCTGAACCGCCGGGCGCCGTGCGTCGAGCTGCTGGTCACCGTCGGCGGCCAGACGCCGTCGACCCGGCTCGCGCTGCGCGGCGCGCTCGGCCGGACCGGCCGGCTGCGCCGGTTCGGCCTGATCCACGAGCACGGGGACAGCCCGGTGGAACTGGCCCAGGAACTGGCGCTGGGCAAGGGCGTGTTCGACTTCCTGCTTGGCTGGGCAACCGACATCGGCCTGCTCGGCCACGATCGGGGCGAGGTGGTCGGCCCGGAGTCGGTGGCCGCCCCGTACCTGTACTCGGCCGGTCTGACCGAGCTGGCCGGCGCACTGGCCGATGGCGAGGTCGACCTGGTCGGCCTCTGGGGCTGCCCACGGGACAGCCAGCTCGACGCTGCCCAGGCGCTGGCCGGTGCCGCGGGAAAACCGTTGCGCCAGATGACCGCCGACCTCGAGGACGACCTGCGCACCGCCGCCGCGCTCAACGCGCTGCTGTGGCTGCCGACCGACGACCACCCGCCGCCACCGCCCGAGGCGCTGCTGCGGTCGAGGGTGGCGGTGTGCCTGACCGGCGTCACCCCGTGGCGCCCCGCGTCCCTGCTGGCTGCCCGCGGCTACACCGAGCTGACCTTCCCCACCCCGGGTTTCCCCGAACGCCGGGCGATGTGGACCGCCGCGTTCCCCGCGCTGGACGGGCCGTTGCTGGAGGACCTCGCGGCCCGCTACCGGATGAGCGGCGGCGAGCTGCGCGCGGTGGCCTCGGTCGCCGGCACCGGCGCCCGGCTGGCCGGCGATGGGCCGGACCCGATCGCCGACCACGTCGAGCCGGCGATCGCGACCGTGACCAGGGGCCGCAACAGCAGTGCCGTGCAGTCGATCGTGCCCCGCCGGGCGATGGCGGACCTGGTGCTGCCACCGGCCCAGCGCGGCCAGATCATGGAGATCGCCTCGGCCGCACGGGCCTGGCCGAGGATCGCCGAGACGTGGGGCTTCGCGCGCCGGGCGGGCCAGGGCGGGATCAAGGCGCTGTTCACCGGCGAACCCGGCACCGGCAAGACGATGTCCGCGGAGGTGGTCACCGGCATGCTCGGCCTGGAGCTGCTGAAGGTGGACCTGGCCCAGGTCGTGTCGAAATGGGTCGGCGAGACCGAGAAGAACATGGAGGCGGTGTTCCAGCAGGCGGAGAACAGCCACGCGGTGCTGCTGTTCGACGAGGCGGACGCGTTGTTCGGCAAACGCGGCGACGTGAAGCACGGCACCGACCGCTACGCCAACCTGGAGGTCGGCTACCTGTTGCAGCGCCTGGAGGTGAGCGAGGGACTGGTGATCCTGACCAGCAACCTGAAGGAGAACATCGACGCCGCGTTCACCCGCCGCTTCCAGTTCGTGGTGCACTTCCCCCGGCCGGGGGTGGTGGAACGCCGCACCCTGTGGCGCCAGGCCTTCCCACCGGAGGCGCCCCTCGGGCCCGATGTGGACCTGGAGATGCTGTCCCGCCTCGACCTGACCGGTGCCGGGATCGGGGCGGCCGCCCGCACCGCGGCGTTGACGGCGGCCGACGAGAACAGCGCGGAGATCGTCATGCGCCACGTGGTGCGCGGGATCTCCCGCCAGTTCCAGCGGGAGGCTCGACTGTTCCGTCCCTCGGAGCTCGGCCCGTATGCTGGACTTCTGGCCGACAACGGAACTCCGGGGTGAGGTCGATGGCCGAACTGCTTCCGCCACAACAACAGCCGGCGGTGCCGGTCACCGCGAAGGAGCTGCGCACTTCGGCCGAGGCCGACCGGGGCAAGAAGCCGCTGGTGCTGGTGCCGGCGGTGGTCGGCAACGCGCAGACGGCCAAGACCGCCATGGACTCCCAGTCCAAGACCGTGCCCTCCCACATCGCGTCGACCATGGCCGCCGGGCAGGACCAGGTGGGCAACGCCGCCATCGCGGGCGCGGCGCTGCGGGTGGTTCCGATGGCCATGCCGAAGAAGGAAGCCAACCAGGGCCGGTAGGTCAGGCGCCGGACAGGCGGATCGCGCGCAGTTCGGTGGCCGCATCGTGTCGCACGGTCGACAGCGCCGACAGCAGCCGGCCGCCGATGCTCCACAGCACCTCGCCCCACTTCGTGTCGTCGCCGGCCAGGCCGGCGGCGGTGAGCAGGGCGTCGGTGGCGGCCGACCGCACGGACCGATCCGGATCGATGCCCGCCGACTCCAGCAGCAGCTCGGTGTCCGGATCGGGGAACCCGGCCAGCAGCCGCACCGCCCCGGCGCCGGGGATCTCGTCGATGGCGTCGCGGTCCGGCCCCGCCGGCGCGCGCACCCGGTGAGGAACCGCTCGAACAGCGCGGACGTGCTTGCTGGGACGTGCCCTACTGGTCGGTTGTCCGGTCGTAGGCGGCGCGGAGCTTGGCGTCGAACTCGTCGACGAGCTCGCGGGGAAGGCTCGCGGCCAACGACTCGGCCAGCTGCTCGACCTGCTCGGCGGTGACCGTCTGGTCATCGGCCGCTGCGGTGGTCCGCACTTGTTGCAGCGCGGCGATAATGCGCGCCTCGTCGTCGAGCAGCGGCGCGATCCGCTGGACGATCGAGTTGCCGTCCAGGGTGTCCAGCACGGCCGCGGGAATCGCGCCGGGGGCGGCGGCCGACACCTCCCGCACGCCCCGCCCTGGCGTGTTGTCCCGCACGTAGTACCGCTGCCGCAGCATGCCGGCGACCCGGTCGTGGACGAACTTCAGCCACCGGTGTTCCTCAGGAGTCAAGTCGTCCTCCAGATTGCGGGCCGCGTTGCGGAACGCGGTCATGTTGATGGTCCGGCCGGGCGCCTCGCCCGGGTCCCACTTGCCGGTCACACTGGTCTCGGCGTGCGCCCGGACACGCTGGATGTCGCCGCGACCGCACACCGTGGCCACGGCGTTGGCCCAGACGGTCGCCGCGCGGTACTGGGCAGGGCGCATCGGCTGGGTGCCCGGGTACACGATCTCCAGGCCAAGCACCCGCCGGTTGAACGACGTCGTGGTCGGCAGCGGCCCCATGGACCGCCCGCCGGAGGCACCGGCGTGGTTGGCCGGATGCGCGGCGATCACGGTGATCGAGCCGTCGTCGTTGCCGGCGTAGTTGCACAGCGGCCCGCGCAGGTCCGACCGGCCCTTGATGAGCAGGTCGCCGACCCCGGTGCCGGGCAACGCGATGCCGAAGCCGGTCGCCGTGTGGTGGACGATGCCGCCTTCGTAGGCCGAGGTCTGCCCGTTGCCGCGGGACTGCCAGCCGGACGCCTCCCGAACCGTGATCCCGGCGGACCGCAACCGGGTATTGATCTCCTGACACCGTGCGACGCTCACCCGACAAGAATGCCGGGCCGGAGCATCCACAACGTCTCCCGCGCGTCACCGGGACGTCGCCCCGGCGTCGATTCCGGCGGCCGAACGGGTGAAACAATCGAGCGGTTCCGCGCCGACCCCCTAGCGAATCCGCGCCGGCGAGCGAATTCTTTCGTATCGGGCCAACGGTTTCCCGTGCCGTGGCCGGGTCGGGGAGGGAGTCGGAATTATGGACCTCGTCGTGTTGCTCGACGGTACGTGGAACGACCTCAACGAGAACACGAACGTCAGCCAGATCTACGAGCGGCTCATGGCAGGCGACGGAAACGACCGCGAGTACCGCTGTCACTACGTCGCCGGGGTCGGCACCGGCAGGTTCGACCGGTTGCGCGGCGGCATGTTCGGGTTCGGGCTCGACGACAACATTCGCGAGGGTTACCGGTTCATCGCGCAGAACTGGCAGTCCTCGGCGGACCGGATCTTTCTGATCGGTTACAGCAGAGGCGCGTTCACCGCGCGAAGTCTCGCCGGCATGATCACCAAATGCGGCATCGTCGACCCGTCGACGATCTCGGACAATGAGTTGTTCACGCGCTATCGCGACACCGACTCCTCCGGGCTGCGCGAAATGCGGATCGACCAGTCGCTGGCCGGTACTCCCCTTGACCGGAAGGTCCTCGCGGAAGCCCAACTGGCCAGGATCCGGTTCATCGGCGTGTTCGACACCGTCGGCAGCCTCGGCATCCCGGGGACGCTCGGGCGGTGGCTGTCCCGCCGCCGCTACCAGTTCCACGACACCGAGCTGAGCGGCCTGGTGGACCACGCCTGTCACCTGATCGCGATCGACGAACGGCGCAAGCAGTTCGCCCCCACGCTGTGGACGGGCGTGCCCAAGCCCGTTCCCGGGCATCCGACGGTCGTGGAGCAGCGCTGGTTCGTCGGCGCCCACGGCGATGTCGGCGGCGGTGGCACGGACAGTCCGGAGTCGGACAAGCCGTTGTCCGTGCTGGCAAGGGAATGGCTGGTCGAGCGGGCCGCGCAGGCCGGGTTGCCCATCGTGCCGGGGGCGTTGCCGGACGTGGCGTGGCAGGGCGTGTGCAGCGATCCGGCCGCTACCTGGTTCTGGCGGTTGCTGGCGCGGCTGCCGGGAAACGGGCCGTACCTGCGCCCGTTGCGCACCGGCGTCGACGAGCACCTGGACGACTCGGTACTGCGCCGATGGGGCTGGGGCAAGCCGCCCTACGGCCCGGCCAACCCCAACCTCGACGACTGGGTGCACCAACTCAGTAGCTGATCCGCCTCCCCGCACTTTGATGTGTTGGTCGCGCTAGGGACGGAAGGTGCTGTTTGGGTGCGTACTTGTGGTTGGTTTGCGTCACGTTCCCCTGAGGTGCGGTTGGGGAGCGCTTGGGATGATCTCGATGCTGGGGTTTGACAGAAGGGTGTCTCATCCGAGTAGGGCGCCGCCGGTGGCGGCGAGGACCGGGCCGGCGAGCAGTCCGAGCACGACCGAGACCGGCGCCGCGAGGTAGGCGGTGGTGCTCGCCTGACCGTCCACAGTGGTCAGCTCGCCGGGGCGCATGGCGGGGGCGATCCAGCGCAGGTAGTAGAAGACGCTGGCGACCGTGTTCGCGGCGCCGAGTGCCACCAGCCAGCCGAGGCCGGCGTCGAACGCGGCGGTGAACACGACGAGCTTGCCGGCGAACACCCCGGTCGGTGGGGTGCCGACCAGCCCGAGCAGGCACACCACCAGACTGGCGGCCAGCCACGGCCGGTGGGTGCGCAACCCGGTGTAGTCCGCCAGGGTGCGGGCCCGGGGGAGGGCGGCGACCACGGCGAACGCGCCGAGGTTGGTGACCGCGTACGCGGCGAGGTAGAGCAGCAGGCCGGGCAACGCGAGCGGGGCGCGGCCGGCGGCGGCCACGGCCATCAGCAGGTAGCCGACCTGGCTGATCGTGGAGTAGGCCAGCAGCCTGCGGACGTCGGTCTGGAAGAACGCGGCGAGGTTGCCCAGCGTCATGGTCGCCGCGGCGATGACCGCGACGAGCAGTGTCCAGTTCAGACTGACGCCGGCCAGCGGGATCTCGACCAGCCGGTAGAGCGCGACCACGGCACCGATCTTGGGGATGGTGGTGATGATCGCGCCCGCTGCCGGTCGCGCGCCCTCGGTGGCGTCCGGGACCCAGAACTGGGCGGGCACCGCGCCCGCCTTGAACAGCAGCCCACCGAGCAGCGCGACCACGCCGACCGCGACCGCGGCGACCGGCGCGTCGGGCAGCATGGCCCGCAGCATCGGGTAGTCGGTGCCACGACCGACGCCGGCCAGCAGCATGACCCCGAACAGCATGGTGGTGCCGAGCAACGCGCCGAGCAGGTAGAACTTCAGGCCGGCCTCGGTCCCTGGCGCGTCCTTGGCGAACCCGACCAGCGCGTACAGCGGGACGCTGGCGAGCAGATACGCCGCGGCAACCAACAGCAGGTCGTTCGCCCCGGCGAGCAGGATCGCGCCGAGCGAGCCGAGCAACAGCAGCACGACGAACTCGGACTCCCGCGCGTCGCCTCGAAGCCGGCTGCCGGCCAGACCGAGGACGATCAGCACCGACAGCAGAACCGTCACTCTGGTCGCGTTGGTCGCCACGTCGACCGCGTAGCTCCGCGCGAACACCGCCACCGGCCCGCCCCATCCGGCCACTGTGGACACCAGACCGGCGACACAGGACAGTGCCGCGAGCGCGTGCACCGGCCACTGGCGCGCCCGGGGGAGGAAGGACCCGAGCAGTAGGCCGAGCACCGCCGCCGAGGCGAGGAACAGCTCGGGCAGCAGGCGGACGAGATCCTGGGCGCCCATGTCGGCGTTCATGTCAGCGGCTCACCAGCTCGCCGACCGCGCGGGCGGCCGGTTCGACGAGATCGAGCAGGAAGCGCGGGAACAGCCCGATCACCACCGAGAGCACCATCAGCGGCGCGATGGCCAGTGTCTCGGCCGCGGTCAGGTCGGCGACGGCGCGGGTCGGCTGGCCGAGGAACAACCGTTGGTAGGCACGCAGGAACAGTGCCGCGGTGATGAGGATGCCCAGGAACGCCACCGCGGTCGGCACCGGCGCGCCGGGCAGCGAGCCGGTGAGAATCTGGAACTCGGCGATGAACCCGGAGAACCCCGGCAGGCCGAGCGAGGCGAACGCGGCCACCGCGGTCAGCCCGGCGAAGACGGGCGCGCCGGCCGCGAGGCCGCCGTAGGCGTCCAGGTCGTAGCTGCCGCCCCGGTCGTGCAGCACCCCGGCGAGCAGGAACAGCGCGGCGGTGATCAGGCCGTGGCTGACCATCTGGGTCAGCGCGCCGGTGACCGCGAGGTCGCGCGCCTGGATGTCCGAAGTAGACAGCAGGCCGGCGGCGCCGACGGCGAGCACGACGTAGCCCATGTGGTTGACCGAGGTGTAGGCCACCATCCGTTTGAAGTCCCGCTGTGCCATGGCCACCAGCGCGCCGTAGAGCACGCTGACCACCCCGACCGCGACGATCACCCCGGCGAGGTCGCGCCAGCCGCCTGGCAGGATGGGCATCGCGATCCGCACGAAGCCGTAGGTGCCGAGCTTGAGCAGCACGCCGGCCAGGATCGCCGAGCCGGCGGCGGGCGCCTCGGTGTGCGCTGGCGGCAGCCAGGTGTGGAAGGGCACCGTCGGTGTCTTGATCGCCAGCCCGACGAGGATCGCCACCAACACCAGCGTCGAGCTGGTTCCCTTGCCCGCCAGGGGGTTCTGCGCGGTCAGTGCCACGATGTCGAAGGTGTGCGGCTCGGCGGCCAGGTAGAGGCCGATGAACCCGAGCAGCAGCGCGAGCGAGCCGAGGAAGGTGTAGAGGAAGAACTGGGTCGCCGCCCGCGCGGCGTCCCGGTGCCCCCAACCGGCGATCACGAAGTACATGCCCACAATGGACAGATCGAAGAACACGAAGAACAGGATCAGGTCCAGCGAGACGAACACACCAAGGCACACGGTCTCCAGGAACAGGAACAACGCGGCGAAGGACCGGATCCGCGCGCGTCGGCGCACCGAGTACACCGCGCAGGCCAGGAACAGCACGGCGGTCAGCGCGACCAGCGGCAGGCTCAGCCCGTCGACCCCGACGTGATAACCGGAGCTGACACTGGGAATCCAGCGCCGGTCGACCTCGTAGCCGTAGCCGCCGCCCGGGTCGTACCCGATCCACAGCGCGACCACGAGCGCCAGTTCGACCGCGCTGGCCCCGATCCACGTCCAGCGCACCGCCGCGTCGCCGAGCCTGGGCAGCGCCACCAGCCCGATCGCCACCGCCACCGGCAGGAACACCACGATGCTGAGCACGCCTCACCGTCCCGTCGAGAACACGAGCACCATGGCCGCGAGCACGGCGAGCACAACCACCGCCTGCGCGTAGTACTGGTGCAGCTGCCCGGTCTGCGGCCGGCGGGCCAGCCGGCCGAGGCGGCCCAACCACCTGGCCAACCCGTGCACGAGGCCGGCGAGCGACCACTCGACCCGCCGGTCGGCCACCCTGGCCAGTGCCGTGCCCACCGCCGCACTCGCCCGCACACTCCCGGCCACGACCCGGTCGTCGAACCGCGCGAGCGCCGCCGCGGCGGCCTGCACGGGTTGGGCGACCACGGTTCGCGCCAGCCGCTCCAACCCGAGCCAGTCGCCGGGCGGGTGAGCCGCCGGCAGGCGCCCGCGCCGGCCGAGGACCACGGCGACCGCCGCCACCGCGACGGCCCCGGAGACGACCGGCTCCCACCACGCCGGGCCGGTCTCGTCGCCGGTGGACACCAGCGCGGCGAACTCCCGCCACACCGCCGGCACGGCGAGCACGCCCAGCAGTACGGCACCCGCGGCCAGCGGTGGCAGGGCGGCGCGCTGCCAGCCGGTGACCCGACCGGTCGCCGGCGGCGCGGTGTCGGGCCGGGACCACACGAGCGCCACCGCCCTGGCGGCATAGCCCGCGCTCAGCGCGGCGGCGGCCAGCCCGACCAGATACAGCACGGTCGACGTGTGCAGCGCACCGGCGAGCACCTGGTCCTTGGCGGCCCAGATGGACAGTGGGGGCACGCCGGCGAGCACCAGACCGCCGATGGTGAACGTGATCCCGACGACCGGGTAGCGGCGGGCGGCCCCGCGCAGGGCCGGCAGGTCCCTGGTGCCCAACGCGGTCAGCCACGCGCCGGCGCACAGGAACAGCAGGCTCTTGGTGAGCGCGTGCGCCACCAGCTGCGCACCGCCCGCGGCCACCCCGCCGGTGCCGGCCGCCAGCACGATGAACCCGACCTGGGCACAGGTCGACGCGGCCAGCAGCTGCTTGAGATCCCGCTGCACCACCGCGACCGCGCCGAGCGCCACCGCCGTCAGCGCGCCGGCCCAGGCGACCAGCGCAGCGGCGAACGGAGTCGCGGCGAGCACGGGTTCCAGGCGCAGCAACAGATAGCCGCCGGCCGCGACCATGGTCGCCGAGTGCAGCAACGCCGAGACCGGGCTCGGACCGTCCATCGCCCTGGACAGCCAGAAACTGAACGGCAGCTGCGCCGACTTGCCGAGTGCGGCCAGCACCACCCCCGCCGCCAGCACGTCGCGCCACCCGTCGGGCAATCCGGCCAGCTCAGCCAACGCGAGGCCGCCCGCCCCGCCGGCCAACGCCGCCCCCGCGGCCAGATACAGCCCGAGATCGGCGGCCCTGGTGGTCAGGAACGCGACCGTGCCCGATGCCGCGCGCCGGGAGTCCCGCCACCAGAACCCGATCAGCGCGTAGGACGCCGCGCCCATCACCTCCCACGCCATCAGCAGCGCCACCATCGTGGTCGCGGTGACGGTCACCAGCATCGCCCCGGCGAACACCAGCAGCAGCCCGAAGAACCGCGCCCGCCGCAGGCCCGGCTCGCCGACCGCGAACACCGACACCGCACCCAGCACCACCGCCACCAACACCACCATCAGCGCGGACAGCCCGTCCACCGCCAGCCCGAACGCCACACCCTCCACATAGGACGCCGAGACCACTGGCCGGTCGATCGCCACCACGACCGACAGCGCGCCGACCGCGATTGCGGCGACGAGCGCGGCGGGTGCGGCGAGCCGGTCTGCCCGGCGCCCACCGAGCAGCAGGGCGCCGCCGACCAGGTGCGGGATCGCGACGAGGAGCCAGAGCATGTCAGTCCCGCAGGTCCGCTGCCTGGTCGGTCAGGTCGACGTCGCGCGCGCGGAACACCGCCGTGGTGACCGCGAACCCGGCGGCCATCTCGATCGCCATCGCGGTCACCGCCAGCACCACGACGACCTGTCCGTCCGGCCGGTCGGGGGCGGTGAAGTACCAGAACGCGGCGGCGCCGACGATCACCGCGTTGACCATCAGCTCGATCCCCATCATGATCATCACGATCGACTGCTGGGACAACGCGCCGTAGAGCCCGACGCTGAACAGCGCGGCGGCGAGCAACAGATAGTCCTCAATGGTCACAATCCACCCCGCACCGGGTCGTCGGGCGGTCGGCGGTCCAGCCGGTCGCCGTAGCGGTCGTAGCGCCCGCGGTGGGTGGCCAGCACGACCGTGACGACGATGGTGGCGAACAGCGCGAGGCCGAGGGTGATCATCGCCAGCATCTTCCCGCCCATCAGCGCCGTGCCCAGCTGTCTGGTCGGGTCGGCCGGCCGTTGTGCGGCCGAGACCGGCCAGTCGACCAGGTAGACCCCGGCGGCGAGCACCGCGAACGTGCCGACGGCGATGGCCAGCGCGCCCTTCTGGTTGTGCACCATGGTCATCGGCATCAACCCGGCCGGGTTCATCATGTACATCACCATGAAGACGACCATGATCACCATCTCCATGACCATCATCAGCACGACGAGCACGCCGAGGTAGGTCAGCTCCGCCAACACCACGGCCACCCCGGCGAACACGAACGAGGCCAACAGCGCGAAGGTCGCGCGGGCCATCGAGTCCACCACGAACACCGCGATGCCGGTGACCACCGCACCCACCGCGCACAGCCAGAACACCACGCGACCACCCCTCCTAACTGACCACGACGGCCACGAACAGCGCCTGGAGCAGCGTCGCGGGCACCAACACCAGCCAGGCGATCTCGGTGTACCGTTCCATTCGGACAGTCGGCAGCCGGTGCCCGAGCCACACCAGCGCGCCCAGCACCACCGCGGTCTTCACCAGCGACCACAACCAGTCCGGCAGCACCGGCCCGGCGCCACCGCCGAGGAACAGCGGCACGGCCATGGCCGCGCCGGACACCACCAGCAGCCACCGCCCGGCGAGAAACACCAGTCTGTCCACTCCGGACATCTCGGCCAGCGCGCCGCCACCGATGTCTGCGCCGACGGCGTGGTCGAACGGCCGGCGGAACGCCATGCCCAACACCGAGAACAGGAAGGCGACGAACGCGACCGGCATCCACACCACGAACCACAGGTCCCGCTGCGCGGCCACGATGTCGCCCACCCGCAGCGACCCGGCACCCACCGCCGCGGTGGTCAGGACGAACATGTGCGGCAGTTCGTAGGCCAGCCCCTGCGCGACGAACCGGTAGCCGCCCACCAACCCGAACGCCGAGTTGGCGCCCCAGCCCGCGAGCCAGACCGCCGCCCACGCGACGATCTCCATCGCGTTGAACCACACCACGCCAACGGACAGGTCGCTGACCACCCACCGCCCCAGCGGCGTCACCATCGACGCCAGCACCGCCGCGACCAGCAGCGCCACCCCCGCACCGCGCCACAGCACCGCGTCGGCGGCCACCGTGCGCCGCCGCTGCGCCACCAGCAGACCGGCCACCGCCCGCACCGGCGTCGCCAGTGCGGCCCTCGGCCCGGCCCGGTCGGTGAGCGCCGCGTCGACGGCGACAGCCGCCACCGCGAACCCGGCCAGCACCACCGGCAACAGCAGCGCGCCCCACCACGCCGCCTGCTCAACCATGCCGCACCAGCGGACCGGCCATCGCTCGCGGCCTGACCCCATCGGTGAGCGCGAACCCGGCCAGCACCACCGTGCCCCACCACGCCGCCTGCTCAACCATGCCGCACCAGCAGGTCGAGATCGGGGTCCAGGCTCGCCACCAGCAGCCGTGCGGTCGCCAGCTCGCTGCCGGCCAGCAATGCCGGCAGGTGGTCCACCGTCCACTGTGTTGTGTCGACCCAGTCCCCGGCCAGCCACCGGTACAGCCGGTCCACCGCGTCCCCGGCCACCCACGCCGGCCTCCCCGAACCGTCCGGAATGGACCCGACACCGGCGAGCAGCCAGCGCAACACCCGGGACCGGCGCACCCGCGCGGCCCACCGCCGGTGCCCGTGCGCCGGGCCGCCGGCGAGCACGTCGTCGCGCAACCGCTGGGCGGTCATCGCCATGTCCGGCCAGCCGGCCAGCGCCAGCAACCGGGCACTCGAGTCCAGCCCGCGTGCCAACGGGTCGTCGAGCCAGGAATCGCCACCAGCGCCGACCCACGCCACCGACGCCTGCTGGACGACGTCACCCTGCAGTCTGGTGTGGACGATGAGCCCGGCCGGCCACAGCGGCAACACCGGTCCGAGCGGCACCCGCAGCTGGTCCAGCCGCAGGCCGTCCCGGTCGTCGGCCCGGTCGGCCATCGGCAGGTCGTCCACACCACCGTCGCCCGCCGGCCGCTGCCGGTCGACGTCGTGCAGGTGCGCCAGTACTTCGGTCAACCGCGCGGAGTCCACCGACTCCGGCACGTCCACCCGCACCCGGGGCGCCGGCACCGAGTCCCACACCCGGCGCACGTACGGCTCCAGCGCCCCGGCCTCACCGGCGACCACCAGGATGTTGGCCTCCGCCGGGCTCATCGCCGGCCGCCAGCCCCGTTCCCGCACCGCCCGCTCGACCGCGATCCTGGCCCGCGTGCCACCGGGCACGGTCACGATCATCGGCCGGGGCGGGGTGTGCCGCACCAACCACGTGGTCAGGTCCACCGCAGCGCGCCCTCCCGCCACGCGTAGGTGACCCCGGCGAACAGGATTCCCAGGAACACGAACATCTCGACCACCGCGGTCATGCCCTCCCGCGCGACCACCAGGGTCCACGGGTACATGAACACCATCTCCATGTCGAACGCCAGGAAGATCATCGTGACCGCGTACCAGCGAACGTGGTAGCGGGAGACGGCGTGCTCGCGCGGCTCGTGACCGGACAGGAACGGGCGCACCCTGGTCATCATCGGCCCGATGCGGACCAGCGCGGCGATCCCGTAGAGACCGCAGACGACCAGGAGCATCAGTCCACAGAGGAGAAACAGACCACCCATCGCCGCACCTCCACCCTGGTGGCTCAGGAAAGCCTATGGCGACCAGCACCCACCCGCTACCTGGCTCAACGGGCGAGGAACTCCGCGATCCGGTCGGTCCAGGACCTGACGTCGGCCACCGAGGTCGACACGTGCAGCTCCGCGCCGGGGATCAGCTCGCGCAGCGTCCGCGCGGTGGCCACCGGGTGCAGCGGATCGGTGTCCCAGGCCAGGATCAGCGTCGGCTGGGTCAGCGTGGCGATCCGCTCCTTGGCCGGCAGGTCGGACATGCCGACCCCGCGCAGGATCGAGGGCAGCAACTCGTCGGCCACATCGGGAACGAAGCTGTACGGCGGATAGTCGGCGAAGATGGCCGGCCGGTCCGCGTCGGCCCAGCGCCGGCGCCAGGTCGCCGCGCCGAGCGCCTCGATGTCGGCCGCCGTGTCGAAGTACCACTGCTTGGCCTGCCGTTCGCCGCTCTCCCAGGCGACCGGCGGGATCATCAGCACCAGCCGGCCGAAGCGCTCTGGCGCGGCGATGGCGGCCCGCAGCGCAGTGTCGCAGCCGAGCGACGAGCCGGCGAAGTCGATGGGCTGGTCGATGTCCAGGGCGTCCAGCAGCGCGAGCAGATCGCGGGCGATGTTGTCGAACCGGTAGTCCTCGGCCACCGGACGGCCGGTCGAGTGGCCGTGGCCGCGTTGGTCGTAGGTGAGCACCCGGCGCTGGTCGGCCAACGACTCCACGTGGAACAGGTCCAGCCGCCGCACGGCCTCCCGGCTGAGCAGCACGCCGTGGGCGTAGCCGAAGGGTGTGCCGGAACCGGTGAACTGGTAGGCGATGGTGGCGCCATCGCGGGCGAAGAAGCTGTCTGGGGGCATCGGTCGTCTCCTCACGTCACCGCCATATATACCCTATACCCGTATCACCGACAAGCGTTGATGTCGTCGCCGCGCACCTCGCTTGTTAGGTTGCGGACATGGAGATTCGTGCGGGTGACGTGACGTTCCACTACGTGGCGCATGGTGACGGCCGGCCGGTGGTGGTGCTGCACGGCGCGGGCGTCGACCACCGCGAGACCCAGGCCTGCTTCGAGCCGGTCTTCGACGGCGTCCCCGGCTACCAGCGCGTCTACCCCGACCTGCCGGGGATGGGCCGGACGGTCGCGCCAGCGGCGCTCGGTGGCGCCGAGGACGTCCTGGCCACCCTGCTCGACTTCGCCGACGAGGTCACCGATGGCGTGCCCTACCTGGTGATCGGTCACTCGGCGGGCGGGTATTTCGCGCAGGCGATGGCCGCGAGGGCACCGGCCAGGGTCGCCGGGCTGGCGCTGGTGTGCCCGCTGTTGCCGGATCTGCGCACCGTGCCGGCGCACCAGGTGGTGGTTGGCTCCGGCGAGCTCGGCGACGAGGACTTCCGGAGCTACTTCGTCATCCAGAGCGCCGAGATGCTCGCGCGGTACGAACGCCATGTCGCCCCGGCGGCCGCACTGGTCGACCACGACGCGCTCGAACGGTTCGGCGAGCGCTGGGACCTGGCCGACGAGCACGACCAGACCTATCCAGGGCCGACCCTGGTCGTGGCCGGGCGGCTGGACTCCACGGTCGGCTACGCGGCCGCGGCGGACCTGGTCGAGCACTACCCGCACGCCACGCTCGCGGTCCTCGACGACGCCGGCCACGCCCTGCCCCACGAGCAACCGGCCCTGCTGCGTGCGCTGTGCGTCGAGTGGCTCACCCGGGTGGCACGGTTGTCCTGACGATGCAACCCACCATCCCGGT
The DNA here is from genome assembly GCF_054779715.1 of Actinophytocola sediminis. Classification (NCBI taxonomy): domain Bacteria; kingdom Bacillati; phylum Actinomycetota; class Actinomycetes; order Pseudonocardiales; family Pseudonocardiaceae; genus Actinophytocola; species Actinophytocola sediminis. The sequence continues at coordinate 135,666 of NZ_BAAGXS010000041.1, forward strand.
TCGGCGTAGAAGGGGCGACCACGCGGACCGGAGGTAGCTGAATGCGGGCACACGACCAGGAGTTCACCGAGTTCTTCTCGGCGCGCTTCGACTGGGCCCGGCGGATCGCCTTTGCCCTGTGTGGCAGCTGGCCCGAGGCGGAGGAGATCGCGCAGGCCGCCTTCGTCCGGATGTACCCGCGGTGGCCCAGGATCCGCGACACGACCGTCGACGCCTACCTACGAACGGTGCTGACCAGGGTCTTCTTCGACTCCCGGCGGCGGGGTCGAGCACGGGAGCAGGCGTTCGCCGAGTTACCGGACCAGGCTGTGGCGCCCGACCACAGCTCCGACGACCGGGATGCCATCCACGCCGCGCTGATGACGGTTCCACCCCGGCAGCGTGCGGTGCTCGTCCTCCGGTTCATCGCCGACATGTCCGTCGAACAGGTGGCCACGACGCTGGGCTGCTCGACCGGCAACGTCAAGAGCCAGTCCGCGCGCGGCCTGGTCACCCTGCGCGCCAGCTATGACCCTGCCATGACAAGGACACCCTGATGTTCGACGACTCCGAGACCGACTCCGAGACCGACCCCGAGACCGATGCCGAGACCCGTGCCGCGCTGCGGGCGATCACCGAGGGCGCCGAACCGCCGGTGAGCAACACGACCGTGGAGCGGGTCGTCCGCCTCGGCCGTCGCCGCCGGTTCCGCCAGCGAGCCGCCACCTCGGCCGTCGTGGTGTCGGTGCTCGCGGGACTCGGGGCCGGCGCCGTCGTCATGGCCGCGCCGGTCGGGCCCGGCACGGACCCGGCCGCGCAGGCCAGCCTGCTCCCCGGCTGGCACGAGGTGGCCACCCCGCCGGGCGAGCGGTCCTGCGACGGCGCACTGTTCCAACGAGCACTGGAGCCGCCGCTGCCGTCGAAGGACGACATCCTGGAAGCCTTCCGCAGCGCGGTCGACTCGATAACCGAACGCGAGTTCGTCCTGGCTGACTTTCACGAATCCGGCGTCCTGGGCAGCTATCAGGTCCGCGAAGGCACCCACGCCGTCAGCGAAGGAAAGGGCTTCGTCATCACGGTTTCGGCGCACAGCTACGACGGCACCCCCACCGAGGCCGCGGACTGGTATGCCCTCCAGGGCACGTGCCAGCCCATCGGCCGCCGTGTCCTGGACGACGGCACGGTTTTTCAGCTCGACTCGCTACTGGGTCGGCCGACGAAGACCGTGCAGATCTTCCTGCCCACCAACCGCGTGTACCTGTTCACCGCCACCGGTATGGGAGACAACCCCCGAAACACCCTGACCGACGCCGAACTGGTCGCCATCGGCGAGAAGTTCGTCGCCAGGATCGATGGCTGATCGGGCCGGGTTCAGGTGACGAGCAGCCGCAGGCCAAGCTCCGCCTCGTCGAGCGCGAGCAGGTCCCGGTTGCGTTCGGCCCACCGGCCGGAGGCGAGATCGGCACGAAGATCGCGCACCACTCGCCGCTCGACCTCCGCCCCGACCCGCGCCCACACCGACAGTCCGCGCCGGACATCGTCGTCGAGGTAGGCCGCCGGCCGGCGCCAGTAGGCCTCGAAGAAGCCGTCGACGCAGTTCCACGGCACGAGCACCGGTTCGACGCGGGCGCCGATCGCGTCGGCCAACTCGGGTAGCGAAGGCCGGCCGACGAGCAGGTCCGCGACCTCGGGCAGGTAGTCACGAATGAGCCAGAACCGGTCGTGCCACCCGACATCGCTGGTGTCGTGGGTGAAGACCACCACGCGCCGCGCCACCCGCCGCAGTTCGCGCAACCCCGCGACCGGGTCCGGCCAGTGGTGAATGGTGTTTAACGCCGTCGCGGCGTCGAAGGACTGGTCGGCGAACGGCAGATTCTCCGCGGTGCCCGGCACACACGGCGCCGCGCCCGCGGGACGTTGCGCACGCATGACCGCCGACGGCTCCACCGCGGTGACCTCCCGGTCGGCCGGCTCGTAGGAGCCGGTGCCCGCGCCGACGTTCAGCACGGTGCGCGCGTCGCCGAGCGCGGCCGAGATCCTGGCGGCGATCCGCGGCTCGGTGCGTCGGGTCACGGTGTAGGTGGCGCCGATGGTGTCGTACAACTGCCGGCTGGACATGCCGCCGCCTTCCCGATTGTTCGTCCGAAGCCAACTCGCTTTGACAGTACTAAATGTAGGGTTTCTCGGACGGGCGATGCGCCTGGTAAGCCTGACCACGGTTTGGGGGCGCGGGTGTTCGAGGGGTTCAGCGATTTCATCGACCTTCTCCAGGACGTGGTAAAGCGGCCAAGGCGTGGGGAGACGCCGCCGAAGAAGGCCGGCGCGGATCGGCGGTGGGGTCTCCCGCTGTTGTGCGTGGTGCGCGACGAGGACGCGCACGAGGTGTTGCGCGAGATCCGCGCCTATCTCAAGAACGCCCGGCCGACCCCGATTCCGCACGCGTTGCACGAGTTCGCCGCCGACCAGAAGGCGGAGTCCGCCGCCGCGCCGGAGACCCCGGGCGGCCCGGTGGTGACCGCCGACCTGGACCAGGTCGCGGCGGCGCTGTTCGAGTTGGCCAGGCAGTTGGCCCCTGGCGGGCAGCAGAACGGCCGGATCAGGTTCCGCCGCTTCGAGTTGGCTCGCTGGCTGATGAAACTGCGCCTGGACACCGACGAGATCGACCCCGGCGCGGAACTGGCCGAGCGCATCCGCCAGTTCGAGCGCGACCGCCGCAAGCGGATCCCCCCGTCGGACAGCGCGCAGCAGGCGCTGACCGGCGCGATTCCCTGGTGGGCGCGGATCGTGCTGTGGCTGGTGCCGCCGCTGTGGTTCGGCCTGCGCCTGCGGGCGGCGGCCAAATATCGTTGGTTCCTCCGCCAGTCGTTCCTCGCCCCGCAGGACCCCGGCACGTTCCTCGGCTTCGCCCAACGCCTCACCGGTTGGCTCGGTGATGACCCCGGCCGCAAAACCAGCGGCGAGTCGACCGAGGAACTACTCGGCCTGCTGGTGAACGCCTTCCTGGAAGACGTCCGGCGCGCACACCGCCGGCGCCTGCGACCACGCGGCGCGCGCCGAACCGCGTACCCGGTGATCCTGTTGGACCGGATCACCCGCCGCAACGGCGGATACCGGTTGCTGGAGACCGTCAGCCGAGTCCGGGACGAGACCGGTCTGTTCGACCCGCTGTTGTTCATCAGCGCCAGCAGACGCGTCCCGCCGGACGCCTTCACCCCAGGGGCGACCCCGCGTGAGGTGTGGGAGATGGGCCAGTCCCGGGCCGCGTACGGGCAATGGCGCGACCAGTTCTGGCGGGCGAGCCGGGCCCGCGAGGATGCCGCCTGGTACCTGCCGATCCACTGCCGGGCAGCCGCCGGCCAGGGACCTGCGGTCCCGCCGCCGATCGACACCCTGGAGTTGAACCAGACACCGCTGTGGTCCCGCCGCGCGGTGTCCCCGACCGCGTTCGTGCTGCTGGTCGCGCTGGTCGCGGCCGGCGTGGTGGCACTGGGCCGGATGAACGACGCGCGGGCCCTGGCCTGGAGCGAACAACACTGTGGCCTGGCACAGACCGATCCCCGGGCGGCCTACCTGATCACGATCGACGACGAGTGCATCGGCGTGAGCGCCGAGCCGATCTTCAACGACTCGCCGGAGTTGTTGGCGGTGCAGCGCGTGATCGCCGACCAGAACGTCCAGGCGGAACGGTTGCGCCAGGACGGGCGGCAGTTCGTCAGCGTCGCGTACGTCTCGGAGATGAGTACGTCCGGCGCGATCCTGCCGTCCGAGGTCGAACGCCTACAGGGATTCGCCGCCCGGCAACGTCGTCAGCTGGATGGCAACATCGCCGACCCACTGGTGCGGATCCTGTTCGTCAACGCCGGCAACGAGATGCGCCATGGACCGGTGGCGGCGGACATGCTGGCGAAGCTGATGCTGGTGGACCGGACGATCGTCAGTGCGGTGGGGCTGGCCGTCAGCAGCCGGCAGACGGTGGAGACCATCAAAGCCCTTGGCGCGGCGGGGATTCCGATGATGGCGGCACCGTTGACCGCGGACAACATCCAGCGTGAGTCCCTGTTGTATCACCAGGTTTCCCCGCAGAACCGTCGCGAGGCCCAGATGGCGGCGAAGTACGCGCGCCATCAACTCGACTTCTCCGGCCCGGTGACGGTGGTGACCGCCGGCGATCCGGATGATCTCTACGACCAGACGCTGGCCGACGGTGTCCGTGCCGAGTTCCGAAAGGAGGGTTTCGTCGTCCGGGATCAGCTCTACACACCGAACCCGGGCCTGGGAACGCCGGACCGGCCAAGCCCGCGCGAGGTCGGTCAGGAGTTGTGCCGGTCCGCTGGTCTGGTCTTCTACACCGGACGGCCCGCGTCCTTCGAGGAGTTACTCGACGGCATCAACGGCACGTGCAACTCGTCGCCGCCGCCGATCCTGGCTGGGGACGATGTTTCTCGGTATGTCGCTGATGCCGATTCACGGGAGCGTTTCCCGCAGGTGCCGTTCGATTACCTGGCCCTGGCGCTGGGCGGGCAGAACTGTTACTCCGGTGGCGACCTCAACGACACCCTGCGCGAGCTGTTTCCCGAACGCTGTTCCGAAACACGCGACTCCTTCCTGACCGACGACGCGCCGACGGCGTACGACGCACTGACCGCGATCGTGGCCGCGGTGAACAAGTTGCGGGGGACGGCGGTGACTCCGGGCGCGGTGTGGCACATGATCACGCAGCTGACGGGGACCTCCCGCATCGACGGCGCGAGCGGCATCATCGACTTCGGCCGCGACGGTTCGCAGATACCGTTGAACAAGTTCCTGGCCATCATGCGCATAGAAGGCGGCGGAGCCCCCAAACTCCAGGCCACCTGCGGCGAGTTCCAGGGCCAGACGCAGGCGGAATGGTGCCCGTAAGCCGCCCGGTCATTCCTCCGCTTCGCGCTTCACCAGGTCCGACACCGTCATCAGCACCGCGAACAGACCGCCGACGGCGAAGAAGGTCCACCAGGCGCCGTACATCGTGGTGAGCACGATGGCACCGGGGAGGCCGATGAAGAGCGCCGTGACGGCGATATTGTCCAGTGCGCGGCTCAGCCGGGTTTCCACGAACTGTTCGCCCTTTTTGGCGTCGGCTGGCTTGGTTGACTTGGTGCCGCCAGTCGGCCGCTTTCCGGCGGTAGCCTGGGTTCCGCTGGTCCTCACGGGTTTCCTGGGAGGTGGGGCTGGCCGCACGGCGGAGCTGAGATCGGGATGTGGCGCCGGCAGGTCAGCGAACAACTCCTCCAGTTGATCTCGCGTGCGGGCGGCCATGATCACCGCACACCGCTCGTCATACTCGGCGAGATCGATCCTGCCCGACGCGAGATGCTCACCGAGCGCGTCCATGGCTCCGTTGCGCTCGACGTCGCCGATGCGGATCTTGGGCTTCGGTGGTTGCCCCATAATGCAAACGTACGCAGATGCTCTCGGGAGCGGTCCCCAACGTTCTGGGCATCAGCAGGCGAATGTGTCGGGGGCCATCAACGAGCGGAACCTTCAGCTCATGGGCTGAGAATCCCCGGAAGCACAGAGTCGGACAGCTCAGACACCGTGCGGTTCTCGGGACCATCCCCGCATGCGCGGGGACGACCCGATGGGTCTGGCCGGTCAACCAGGCCTGCACAGGACCAGCCCCGCGTGCGCGGGGACGACCCGTCGTCACGGTTGTAGAGCATGACCGTCTCGGGACTAGCCCCGCGTGCGCGGGGACGACTTGGGTCGGGTGGCCGGCGCGTCGGTGTACTCCGGACCAGCCCCGCGTGCGCGGGGACGACTACGCCGACCTGGCCGCGACCTACCAGGCCGACGGACCAGCCCCGCGTGCGCGGGGACGACCTGCGGGACATCGGCGGCACTGTCAAGGGCGTGGGACCAGCCCCGCGTGCGCGGGGACGACACTTCCTGAGCTGCGACGATACCCGGCCCACTCAGGTTCTAGCATCACTTTGGCATTTTTTCCACCAGTGTTGAATTGCCGGTGTGTGGTGACGCCATCCGGACTCGCTTAGGTGCCCATGCCGGAGGCATCACCGACTGAGGAATCCTCGCGCGCACAAAGCCAGCAACCGAGGCGTCAGGTCTGGCTGGTTGGGAACATGCTCACTCGCCGACGCGATGCCCGCCGCAAGCGTGCACAGGTCCGTGATCGTGACCCCCTGATCAACCACCCCAGCCCGCTGCGCCCGCAGCACCAGCGCGCTGGCCGCGATAGTCATCCCACTGCACGCCGCATACAACGGACTCCCCTCGTCATGCACCGCCGACAACACCGACGACGGCAACCCCCGATACGTGGCCGACCCGGCCGCGAACTCACCCAACCAGACCACCAGCGCATCCCCAGGCGAGGCCGCGGCCAGCAGGTTCTCCGCACTGGCCCGCAGGCTGTCCAACCCATCCCCGAGCAGCGCCTCCAACAGCGCCTCCCGATCAGGAAAGTGACGATAGAGCGTCCCGATCCCCACCTCGGCCCGCCGCGCGACATCCCTGAGCGACGCGTCGACCCCGTGTTCAGCGAACACCTGCCTGGCCGTCGCCATCAGCCGTGCCCGGTTGTCGCGGGCGTCAGCGCGCAGCGGGCGATCGCTGAGGTTCAGTTGCTCGGCCATGGACATCCTCTCGACGGGAGCGTTCGGAGCACCGCTCCGAATAATAGGCGATCGCGTGGATGCCGCTACCGCGAGACCCCGTCGACGGTCACCGGCCGCGCTCGGCTCCTCCGTTGACCTGGATCACCTGGGCAGTCACATGCCCGGCAGCCGGAGACGCCAGCCAGCGCACGGTGTTCGCCACATCGACCGGCGCCCCCGCGCGCCCCGTTGATGTCTGGCTGATCAATACCTGATGCCGTTCGGCGCTCACGCCGGTGCCGAAGAACTCCGTGTCGGTCACATAGCCAGGCGCCACCACGTTGACCGTGATACCCCGTTGGCCAAGCGCCGCCGCCAAGTCGTAGGCATACGGATGCAGCGCGGCCTTCGCCGCGCCATAGGAACCACTTCCGGACCCCCGGTAGGCGGCGATCGAGCTGAGCAGGATCACCCGGCCACCCGGTGAGGTCATCACGTCCCGTAACGCCTCGGTCAACAGCACCGCGGTCAGCACATTGGTTTGGAAATTCGCCAGCCAGTGCTCGGCCGTGGTCGCCAGATCAGGGGCGGCCGGCGCGCCCATCACCGCGTTTCCGCCGGCGTTGTTGACCAGCACGTCCACCGATTGATATCGGTCGAGGATCGTGTCGCGCACCCGTGTGGCGTCGGCCGGATCGGTGAGATCGGCGGGCACACTCCACACTGACCCCGGCGGCTCGGCGGACCGGATCTCCTTCTCCGCCGCCGACAGGACTTCGGCGCGCCGGCCGACCAGGACGACCTCCGACCCGTCCCGCGCGAATGCCGTCGCGACGGCGCGGCCGATACCGGTTCCCCCGCCGCTGACAACGACCACCTGAGCCATCCCGTGCCCCTTTCGTTGTCGGTGAGTCTAGACCATGGTGGACTGTCGCGTTCGGTATTCGCGGCGTCACGCGCATTACGTGAGTCCGAAGTAGATGTCGAGTTCGTACGGTGAAATTCCTGAACGTAAACGACTCCGTCAGTCAGCAAGATCGAAGATGCCGGGCGCGCGCCGCCGCTGGAACGATCCGATCATCTTTCTCCGATCGCGAGGTGTCGACTGAATGGCAAGCCACTTTGGTAATTCCAGTTTCGCTGGCCCTTATTTCCCGATCGCGAGGTGTGCGACCCGATGACAACGCTGTTTCACAGCCCGGACGAACTGGTCGGCGACGGCGTACTCGTGCGCGATGTGGACCTGGTCAGCGCGGTATGGGGCGGACGACTGGAAGTCGCCCCGGAAGACAGGTACCACTTCGACCATCCGCTCGACCACGTGCCGGGAATGGCGCTGGTCGGCGGATTACTGGAGCTGGTCCGGCGCAGCGGCGCCGCGGACCTGGGCAGGACCGGCAGGCGGATGACCCTCGAGGTCACCTTCCCGGCCTTCTGTGAACTCGAGGAGCAGGTGTACCTGCAGGCCGTCTGCTTCCCGCCGGCCGAGTCCACCGCAGAGGTCACGCTGTCGCTGCTGGCCGAACAGACCGACCGGGTCGTCTGCGAGGCCGACCTGTCCCTGAGCCACGACCCACACGCGGCACCCCGCAGAGCCGGCCCGGCGACGCTGACCCGATTACCGGCCGACCCGGCCGCGGTCAACCGCCGACGCCCGGAAAACGTGCTGGTCACCGGCCTGGAGACCCGTGGCGACCGCCGACTGTCCCTACTGGTGCCGGTCGCCGCGACCCACCTGCTCGCGGTCGAGCCGGGCAGGCCGCACCTGACCGAACTGCTCATCGACGCGGCCCGCCAGTTCCTCACGATGATCTGCCACCTCGAACACGGCCACCCGGACAGCACCCGGCTGATCATGTTCGCCATCAACGCCGACCTGCCGTGCGGGCTCGCCGGCGACGTCCAGCTGCGCTGGTCGGTCATCCCACCGGGCCGCGGGCGGCAGACGCTCACCGCCGAGCTCGTCACGGGTGACCCGGACGGCGCGCCGTGCGGCTCGGTGAGCTTCGAGTACTACGCGGCGACGCCCGCCGGGTACCGCAGGCTGCGCGGGGAGGTGCGGGCGTGACACGCGATCCGGCGCTGGTGACCGCCAGGGTCACGGCCTACACCCGAGTCCTGTTCGGCGGCGTGGTCGCGCTGCTGGTGGTCCGCCTGGTCGGCCACCTCACGACCGCCGGCGGCGCGCGCCTGGCCGCGGCGGTGCTGATCACCGGCTACCTCGGGTGGCTGGTCGCGGAGCTGCGGGTGACCTTCAGCAAGCCGGCCGAGCCGGTCAGCGAGGTGCGCACGATCCTGGCCTACGCCACCGCGCGCGCCCTGGTGATCATCAGTGCCGTGCTGCCGGACGTCGGCTGGACGGCGTTCTCGGCCTGGCAGCTCCTGCCGGCGGCGCTGTTCGCCGGTGGCATCGCGCTGCGCGTGATCGCGATCCGCCACCTCGCCGCGCAGTACACCCATCACGTGGTCAAACGCGAGCACCACGTCGTGGTCACCAACGGCCCCTACCGGTTCCTGCGCCACCCCGCCTACGCCGGCATGCTCCTGGCCAACCTCGGGTTCGTGGGGTTCTTCCTCAACCCCGCCAGCGTTCTGGCCTACCTCGCGCTCGCCGGCGTGCTGGTGTGGCGGATCCGCACCGAGGAGAAGGCGCTGTGGTCGGTGCCCGGCTATCCCGCTTTCGCCGCCGGCCGGGCCCGCCTGGTCGCCGGGGTGTGGTGATGGCCGGCATGATCCGGCTCGGCGACCGGCGGCTCACCGAGCCGACCCAGGTCGGCCACAAGTTCGCCCGCCAGGAACGCCTGCGCCGCGCGGGTTTCGCCGTGCCGGAGTTCTTCTGCGTGCCGGTGACCGAGTTCGACGCGCTGGCCGCCGAGCACCTGGCCACCGCCCCGGCCCTGGACGAGGAGGACGACCTGCTGCGCTGGGCCGAGCACGCGTCGGCCGCACTGGCCGGCACCAGGTTGCCGGCCGCGCTGACCGAGGAGATCCGCGCCGCGCTGCCCCAGGACGGCGGTCTGCTCGCGGTCCGCGCGTGTGTGGTGTCCGATGAGGACGGTGTCGGGGAGGACGGGGAAACCGACGCGTTCGCCGGCCTCACCGACTCCTTTCTCTACGTGCGCCCACGGGACGTGCCCCGGCGGGTCGTCGAGTGCTGGGCGTCCGGCCTGAGCCCGCGGTCGATCCGCTACCGGGCCCACCGTGGTCTGGCGCCGGCGACGGCGCGGGTGGCGGTCGGCGTGCAGCGCATGGTCCTGGGCACCCGTTCGTTCGTCGCGTTCAGCCAGGATCCGCGCGGCGGAACGCAGCGGGTTATCGCGGCCGCGCACGGCATCGGCGAGGGTGTTGTGCAGGAACGCGCGGACATCGACCACTTCTTCGTGGACCCGGACAGCGGCGCGGTCCGCGTCGAGACCGTCCACAAAGAACGGTTGGTCACCCTGGACCAGGAGACCGGACAGCTCGCGACCGTCCCGGTGCCGGCCGACCTGGCGACTCCGCCGGTGCTCGACGAGCAGCAGGTGCGGCAGGTCGCCGAGCTGGCGGCCGAGGTGGCGAAGTGGTTCGGCGCCCCGCAGGACATCGAGGGCACCATCACGCCGGACGGCCGGGTGCACCTGCTCCAGGCCCGTCCGGTCGTGTTCGCCGAGAACCGCGCCGGCGAGCGGATCCCGTGGAGCAACAACAACGTCACCGAAAGCTTCGCCGGCGTGTCCGGCGCGCTCACCTTCTCCCAGGCGCGGACCTTCTACCACAGCATCTTCCGGGACGCCTACCGCCGCGTCGGCGTGCCAGCACGACGACTCGACGCGGCGGAGAACCATCTCCACCGGATGATCGGCCTGCTCGACGGCCGGGTGTACTACCGGCTGGACGCCTGGTGGGCGCTGCACAGCCAGATTCCCGGCTTCCCGCTGGTGCAGGTCTGGTGGGCGCGGTCGATGGGCCTCAGTGCCCAGCGGCGGCCGACCAGGCGCCAGCTGACCCGCGCACTGCTTGGCGTGCCGGGGTTGGCGGTGCGGGCGGCCGCGCATCCCCGTGCGGTGCGGCGGTTCCTGCGGTGGTGGGACACCCTGTTCGCGCGGACGCCGGACATGACCGACTGGACGCCAGAGCAGCTCGTCCAGTTCTACCGGCGGCTGTGGGCCGAGGTCGGCCGCTGGTGGGGAGTCACGCTGACCAACGGGTTCTTCCTGCTGGCCACCGCCACCGCGGCCACCGCCGCGATCCGCCGCTGGGTCGGCGAGGACGACGAGGGCATCCTCAGCCGCCTGCTGCTCGGCGGCCGGGAGAACCGCTCGATCCTCGCCGTCCGATCGATGATCACCCTCGCCGAACACGTTGCCGCCAACCAGGAACTGGCGCAGCGGGTCCACACCGGACCAGCCGACGAGGTGTGGGCCGAACTGGCCGGCGGCCGCTTCGGCGACGGGCTGGCCGACATGGCCATCACCCACCTACGCCGCTACGGTGATCGTGCCCCACACGACCTCAAACTCGAGGAACCGTCGCCACGACAGCGCCCTGGCATGATCGTCGACACCCTCCGCTCGATCCTCCACAGCGGACTGACCGCCGAGGAGAACCGATCGCGGGAACTGGCCGGCCGGGCCGCCGCGGAACAGGAACTCCGCACCCGATGCCCGAACCTGCCGCGACGGCAGGCGATTCGCCTGCTGGCAGCGACGATGCGCTGGCTCGTCCGCAACCGTGAGGACACCCGCTACTGTCGCAGTCAACTGTTCGGCCTGAGCCGACAGGTGTTGTGGCGCCTCGGCGACCACCTGGTCGCCGCCGGCGTGTTGGACGACCGCGCCGACGTGGTCGACCTGACCGTCGAGGAGGTGCTCGGCGCCTACGACGGCACGCTGATCGACACCGACCTGCGCGCGCTGGCCGCCGCCCGCCGACGTGCGCGGCTCGCCGCCGCCGAACGCCCCGACCTCGACGCCGAGCTGACGACCACAGTGGACCGACCGGTGGTCGCGGAACTGCCGTCCGCCGCGACCGCCCCGATGGCCGGGAACGGTGTCGAGTTGCGCGGCCTGCCCTCCAGCGGGGGAGTGGTGCGCTACCCGGCGCGGATTGTGCTCGAACCATCGATCTCGCCGGAGTCCTGCCGGGATCACATCATCGTGGCGAAGGAGACCGATCCCGGATGGCTGTTCTTGATGATGGCCGCGCGCGGTCTGGTGGTGGAGCGCGGGACGTTGTTGTCCCACACGGCGATCACCGGCCGGCTGCTCGGCGTGCCGACCGTGGTGTCGGTTCCGGGGGCGACGTCGCTGATCGAGGACGGGATGATGATCGAGCTGGACGGGACGGCGGGCACGGTTCGGATGGTGGCGGCCGAGCAGGGCTGACCGCCCGGTTGCTGGCCTACGGAGCCGGCAGCTTCCCGCCCCGGGTCTACCTTCCGCTCGCGCTTGCCTGGTCGGTCGGCGCGAGCGGGGCCACTGCGCTGACCGACACCCGGGTGACGGCATGGGTGCCCGATCTCGGTGTGCTGGTGAGCGTGGCGTCGATGGTCGTGGTGTTGTTGGTGTTGCGTGCGTTGGACGACCTTCGCGACCTCGACTACGACCGTGAGCACAACCCCGGCCGTCCGCTGGCCGCGGGAGTGGTGGCGACGCGCGACCTGATCACCATGATCGTCGCCGGATCCGTGCTGGTGTTGGCGCTCAACTCGTGGCGCTGGCCGGTGCTGTGTGTACTCGCTGGATTGTTGGCCTACGCCTTCCTGATTGTCTGGGTGGACAACAGGTTCGGCTGGCCGTCCGGGGACGCGATGTTCGTCGGGTTGATGGTGAACGTCCCGATCCAGTTGCTCACCAACACCTTTCTGTATGCCGCGGTACTGTATCCGCTCGACCTCGGCCTGTCCTGGTCGGGAATGGTCGGCGTGCTCGCGGCGACGATGGTGTTCCTGCACGTGGAGTTCGCCCGCAAGACCACCCGGCTGCCCCGGCCCGGCGAGCGGACCTACGTCACCGTGGTCGGCGTCACCGGCACCTCGGAACTCGCTCTCGCCTGCGCCGCCGGCTCAGCCGTCCTGCTCGTCGCCACGACCCGGCCATGGACCGCCGGAGTCCTGTTCATGTTGCTACCATTGGTCTTCCCGCTCGCCGCCGCGTTGCGATTCGCTCGCGACCGAAGTGGACGGTGGTCCTACGGCCTGGCGGCCGGATTCGTACTGACGGCCTACGTCACCCTCGCCGTAGTGTCCCTGCTGGCAGGAGAGCCGACATGACCGCGCCCTTCCCGTTCGCTCCCGGCCCGGCCAGCGAGCCCCCGCCGGAGTACGCCGCGATCCGCGCCGGCCGCTGCCCCGCCAGGGGCCTACTGGCCAACGGCCGCGAAGCCCGCCTGTTGACCAGTTACGACGAAGTCCGACAGGTGTTGGCGGACCCGAGATTCAGCCGATCCGCCTACACCGCAGGTGCTTTGTACGCCCGCTCAACAGAGTCGCTGCCACTGGCCACCGCGGACGCGCCGGAACACACCCGGCGTAGGGCCGCGGTGGCGCACGCGTTCACCGCACGCCGCGTCCGGGGACTGGGCCCGATGATCGAGGAGGTCGCGAAAAGCCAACTGGCCGAACTGACCGCCGGCCCGCCGTCGGCCGACTTGGTGAGCGCGTTCACCGTGCCCTACGCGCTCCGCGTGATCTGCCGAATCCTCGGCGTGCCAGCCGAGGACCTGGCCCGGTTCAAGCCATGGGTCGATCCGATGATGTCGATCAACCGATTCCCGCCGGAGACGGTCGCCCGATGTCACAGGGAGTCGCACGACTACTTCGCCGCCCTCGTCGACCGAACCAGAGCCGCGATCGACGCCGGCACCCGCCCGCCAGGAGTCGTCGCGGACCTCGTCGACCCACCCAACCCGACTCGGCGGCTGAGCAGGCCGGAGACGATCGCGCTGGTGGCCGGGATGCTGATCGCCGGGTACGAGACGACGAGCAATGTGTTGGCGTCGGTGATGTACCACCTGCTGAGCCGGCCGGCGCTGGCCGGCGAGATGCGGGCGGAGCCGGAGCGGATCGGGCCGGTGGTGGAGGAGATCCTGCGGTACATGTGCACCAACGGCACGGGTGGGGTGCCACACGTGGCCACCGTTGATGTTCGGTTGGCAGGCGGGGAGATCGTGCCGGCGGGCACGGTGGTGGTGCCTATACCGGACGCGGCCGATCGTGATCCGGAGGTGTTCGAATCTCCGGATGAGCTGCGTCCGGACCGCGATGGGCGTCCGCATGTCGGGTTCGGCTTCGGATTGCACTACTGCCTCGGGGCGGAGCTTGCCAGGGTGGAGTTGCGGGTGGGGGTCGCGGAGTTGTTGGCGGGGTTGCCCGGGTTGCGGGTGGCGGTGCCTGACGAGGAGTTGGCGTGGCGTACGGACATGCTCATCCGTGGCTTGTGGACACTCCCGGTCACGTGGGGTGGTGGGCGGCGTGGCTGATGAGCTTGGTGCGGAGGAGTTGTTGACCACCACGCGGGCGGTGCGTCGCCGGCTTGATCTGACGCGTCCGGTGGCGAGACGGGTGGTGGTGGACTGTGTGCGGGTCGCGCAGCAGGCGCCGTGCGGTAGTGGGGTGTTTGGGCAGCACTGGGTGCTGGTGACGGATTCGGCGCTGCGGGCGGAGATCGCGCGGTACTACCGGCTTTCGTGTGCCGCGTATCCGTTGCCGCGCGGGATGGGGGCGCGGTCGGTCGACAGTGCCGCTTACCTCGCTGAGCGGTTCGCGGAGGTGCCGGTGCTGGCGTTGGCGTGTGTGGAGACTGGCCGGCCGTTGCCGGAGGGGAGCCAGGTTTCGTTGTGGGCCGCGGTGTTGCCGTCGGTGTGGAGTTATCAGCTTGCGGCGCGCAGTCGAGGGCTGGGCACGGTGTTGACGACTCGGCATTTGATGTATGCCAACGAGATTGCCGAACTGCTCGGCATTCCGGCGGGGGTGCACCAGGCGGCGTTGGTCCCCACGGCCTATTACCGGGGCGAGACGTTCCGACCGGCGAACAGGCCGCCGACCGAGTCAGTGACCCACTTCGACCGGTGGTAACAGGTTACGTCCTGTCATGGCGTTCTCGATCAGGTGATTCCCTTTTGTGGTAAGGAAAAGTCTCTCGGTCGAGGGTAAGCTGGTCCTATGTTCGCTCCAGTCATCGATGTGCCGTCAGGGGATCTCGCGCAGGGGATTCCTTTGGCGACTGCGTTGGGGATGCAGCGGGTGGCGTGGCGGACTGAGGGTTATGCGTTGGAGCAGTTGGCTGCCTACGCGGCGAACGCGGATGAGAGGTTCGCCGCGTTGGAAGTGGCGGCGTTGTTCGGCATGTCGTTTCGTGCCGCGCAACGCCGACTCGACCTGGCGGTCACCCTGACTACCCGGCTCCCGTTGACCTTGGAGGCGGTGAAGCAGGGTCGGTTCGATAGCTACCGGGCGAGCAGGATCGCCGAGGCTGTCGCGGTCCTGTCCGATCAGGACGCGGCCACCGTTGAAGCGGAAGTGGTCCCTCAGGCTGGGGATCTCGCACCGGCTCCGTTGAATCGGTTGTTGGGTAGGGCGATCCGTCGGATTGATGCTGCGGCGATTTTGCGGAGGCATGAGCAGCGGGTGGCCGCACGGCGGGTGGATGCCTACCCGACCGAGGATGGCTGCGCGGCGTTCACCGTTCACGGTCCGGCTGATCGTGTTCATCTTGCTGATGAGCGGGTGAACGCCATCGCTCACCGCCTCAGGGAGACCGGCGCCGCGGAAGGCCGTTCGTTGGATCAGTTGCGTGCGGATGTGGCGTTGGATTTGTTGGCGGGCAAGGATTTCGAACACGCCAAGGTCACTGTGCAGCTCACCCTGTCGGCCGCTACCGCTCT
Source organism: Actinophytocola sediminis (assembly GCF_054779715.1). Classification (NCBI taxonomy): domain Bacteria; kingdom Bacillati; phylum Actinomycetota; class Actinomycetes; order Pseudonocardiales; family Pseudonocardiaceae; genus Actinophytocola; species Actinophytocola sediminis. The sequence goes on from NZ_BAAGXS010000041.1 coordinate 151,100, forward strand.
CGGTGTTTCCGCCGCGCCTGCTCAGCTGGCTGGTTACGGTGATCTGCCCGCGCGGCGGGCGTTGGTCCTCGCTGGCCAGACCGACGCGACGTGGCGGCGGATCTTGACTGACCCGAAGACCGGTCGACCCGTTGACGTCGGCCGCCGACGCTATACCCCACCAGCCGCGTTGCGTGACCAGGTGCGGGCAGAGCTGCCCACCTGCACAGCGCCCGGTTGCGTCCGGCCGGCATACCAGTGCGATATCGATCATCGGCAGCCGTTCCCGGACGGGCCAACCGATCTGGACAACCTGCATCCCGCGTGCCGACGACACCACGAAAGTAAGACCCACGGCGGCTGGCAGGTGCACGACCAAGTCGACACCCTGGTCTGGGTTTCTCCAGCGGGTTACCGATATCCCCACCGACCAGAACCCATCGCCGATCCTGATCCGCCGCCCTACTGAACCCGCTCAACCCCTCGAGCCGCCCGAACAGTGAGGACATGGATGGCTTTGGCGACTGGCCAACGCGGTGTGGGCTGACGTGGACTTGCGTAGGGCGCACCAGGTTTCTGGTTGGGCGTTGAGGATGACCAGCTGCGGGACACCTCCCTGCAACCAGGACCGGAACAGCCCCGCGTGCGCGGGGACGACCGGATCATGGTCATCGACCAGTGCCAGAACCTGGGAACAGCCCCGCGTGCGCGGGGACGACGGATTCCGGTAGCGACCGGACTCGCGACCGGGTGGAACAGCCCCGCGTGCGCGGGGACGACCTCGCGCTGGTCGTGGTCGGTCGCCCCGACCGGGGAACAGCCCCGCGTGCGCGGGGACGACTGGTAGTGGGGCGCCTGGTCGCCGCTGAACCACGGAACAGCCCCGCGTGCGCGGGGACGACCGCGGGGACCGAACCGTCAAGTCCTGGGCGGCGGGAACAGCCCCGCGTGCACGGGGACGACGCTTCCTCGACCACATCGGTCAGCAGGACATCGGGAACAGCCCCGCGTGCGCGGGGACGACCGGGACGACTGGACTGGCGGCGCGACCGGCCCCGGAACAGCCCCGCGTGCGCGGGGACGACCTGATCACGACCGCGGCAGAGGGGCCGCACAACGGAACAGCCCCGCGTGCGCGGGGACGACGTGGCGCGACGAAAACGGCTACAACGAAACGGAGGAACAGCCCCGCGTGCGCGGGGACGACCGCCTCGTCGCCGGCGGCCGGGCCGCGCAGGATGGAACAGCCCCGCGTGCGCGGGGACGACTGCATTACATGACACTTCCCATCTTTACAGTGGGGAACAGCCCCGCGTGCGCGGGGACGACCAACCGTTCTCCACCGCTTTGGCCGTGGGCTGGGGAACAGCCCCGCGTGCGCGGGGACGACGAGTCCGTGG